>JBHHUI010000020.1:0-11898 GCA_046753805.1 Anaerolineales bacterium | reverse complement strand
TCGGGCCTTATGGAGCGCTTCGATCTTTCAGAGATCCAGGCCAACGCGATCCTGCCCGGCTGGATCGAGACCGACATGACCGCCGAGATAAAGCGCTGGGAAAAACTCGACCGGACGGTCGTCTCACGCACGCCGGCGCGCCGCTGGGGGGCGGCCGGGTATCGGTCGTGATCGTGATGTTTGGCCCGGCGGATGCCATCCACAGGCGCTCGCCGCATTGCGAACAAACCAGCGTCCCAGTGTAGTCAGTGTGTCCGCACGTCTCACAGACGATCATGAGGCTACCGGTGGAGCAATCAGCGCCCGGGTTCCGTATTTTAATTGCTTTTGCCCCTCAGGCGAAATGGTGTGTGTGCTCCGCAGCTGAGCCGATTGGTCTGCGGCAGCCTCCGCTAGTTCCGATTCGCCGTTGGCCTCCAGACGTTCGGCGAGGTTCGACAACATCCGGGTAGCCGCCTGTACATCGCCGCTTTTCGCCAGGCGCCAGGCCTTATCTTGCAATTGATACAACACGATCTTGCTCAAAGCGTCGGTTATCGGCTCGGGCGGGAGTTGTGTCGGGGCATCGCGGAGTACGTGCATGCGAATATCCACGGCTGAAATGAGCGTGGCCGGCGCCGTCGAGATGAGGTCCGCCAGCACCGAGAGGCGCGCGACCGAATGGTAACCCGAACGAAGCGGCGGCAACTCTAACTCCACAAGCACGGCAACATCCGACGAATTTGAAAGCCCGCCGAGCTTGAATAGCCGCGTCGCAGCATCGAATTGCTGCGGTTCCGGGGAAACGCGCGTGACGTTGCGGATGCGTACGTCATTATCCGGCGCGACCTGGAGTCGCAGCCGCTCTGCGAAAACCGTCGCCAGGGCGCGCACGCGCGCCGCCAACACCGCGCCGATCGTTTCGGGCTCGGCCACATAATCAGAGTACCCACCGGTGACAGCCGCGAGGCGATCTACGAACACGTCGTTCCATTCGTCGCCGATCCCGACCGCGCTGATCCCGATCCCATCTCCAGCAGCCATCTGCGCAAGCAACAAGCAGTCGTCTTCGTCGCCGTAGGTCTGCCCATCCGTCAGCAGCAGCAAATGATTTATTTTGTTGACGCCAAATTCCCGATGAAGTTCAGTCATCCCGTAAACGAGGCCCTGAAGGATTTCGGTGCCGCCGCCGGCGTGGATCGCGCTAACGCGCGACACGGCCCGCGCTTTGTTTACACCGGTTGCAGCCGGTAACACGACCTCCGCCCGGTCGCTGAAAGACACGACGGAAAGTGCATCCTGCGGCTGCAGGTCTTCGATGATACGGCACAAGCCGGCCATGACGAGGTCCAGCCGCTTGCCGCGCATGGACGTGGAGCGATCCACGACCACGCACAGGTTTAGAAGCGAACGGGTGGATATGGCTGCCGCGCCCCCATTTGCGTTGGTCCCCACGCGGACAAGGCCGTAGACCACTTGCGGCTCGTCCAGTATCGGGAGCATATGGCGGCTGGTGGTGAGGCGGATATCGAGCGCAACGTGATCTGCCGCAGCACGCGCGCGGTCATACGCAGCCCGACTTTCAGGATCGCGCAAGACCTCATAAGCCTGGTTGATGCGTTTTATCTCGTCTGCTGCGCCGGGGTCCGGGTTGGCATCCGGATGGAAGCGCCGGGCGGCGTTCCGGTACGCATTTGTGATGGCCTGCGCCGGCGCATCCGGTTTTACCCCCAAGATCGCGTAATGGTCTGCGTGCGGCTCCATGTGCCGTACCCGGCCTAGCGGTCGAAGGCGACCATCAGTGCGGTAATATTGTCGGGCCCGCCGGCATCGTTTGCAGCTTGCACCATACGCTCGCACGCGTCCTGCATACTGCTGGATTGCTCAATGATGGCCTGCAATTGCGGGTCATCCACCAGCCCCCACAGGCCATCTGAACAGATTAGCAATTGCGCGCCAGCCGGGAAAGTGTGCGTCTGCACATCCACTTCCAGCCCCTCTCCCTGCCCGACTGCGCGATAAAGCACGTTTTTCTGCGGGTGGACAGCGGCTTCCTCCGCCGTAAGCTGGCCCAGTTCCTGCAAGCGCTGCACAAGTGAGTGGTCACGCGTGAGCTGCTCCAGACCGTCGCTGGTGACGAAATAGGCGCGACTGTCGCCGACATGCGCAATGGTGACCCGTTCGCCGACGACCAGGGCAACCGTGGCGGTCGTCCCGCCGCCATCCCCGACCTTGCCTGCCACCTGGCGATTGGCGTACTGCAAAGCCTCGTCGAGGACTTCCTGCAGCGGGGGCGGTTGCACACCGTCATCGTCGTCGGCCATCATTGAAAGATAGAAGTGTTCGGCCACGGACCGCGCTGTCGCACGGGTTGCAACGGCGCTCGCTCGCTCGCCCATACTGTGCCCGCCCATCCCATCCGCCACAATGTAGAGGCCGAACTCAGGCGCATACTCGTGGCCGGCAAATGTGGCTGTGAGCGCGAGCAATGCGTCCTCATTGTGGTCACGCATCTGGCCTACGCTCTGCGCATACGCTACACGCATGGGCGGTCGCGCTGATACCTGCGTGTTCCGGCTGCCATCAACGCTCTCCGCCGCAACGGGCGGCGCCTCGATCAGGGTTTCGTCGTCGCCCGACGAGCCGAATAAGCGTTGGATGATATTAGCCAAGTCTGTTTATCCTAATCATCAGGCCGCAAGCGCGTAAACGTGGCCGTCGCCGGAGCCAACATACACGACTTCGTTGTGCACAATGGACGACGAAATCACGGCGCCTTCCGTACGGTACTTCCAGACGAGGTCTCCGAGTAACGCATCGACACAGTATATATGGCCGTCCACAGATCCGAAATAGACGCGCCCGTTGCTGACAAGGGGGCTGGACGCAATCTGGTCCTCCGTTTCAAATTCCCAGACCTGCTTGCCGTTGCGCACATTCACAGCGTACATATTGCCATCTGCGCCGCCGACATATAATCGCTTGCCGTCTGGATCGAAGGCGGGCGACGACACGAACGCGCGCCGTCCTCGGAACCGCCAGATTGCCCAACCCGTATCGGCCTCGACGGCGTACACCGTCCAGTCCATGCTGGCGAACGCCACCATTCCCTGGTGCAGTGCGGGTGATGCAGTAATAGCACGTTTCGCCCGGAAGCGCCACTTCTGATCACCGCTGAAATTCACGCAATACAGTTCGCCGTTCTCAGTGCCGAAATACACCCGGCCTTCTCCACTCGAGTCGATCACCGGGTGCGAGCGAACCGCGCCGCTGGCGTCAAAGCGCCAACTTTCACGCCCGTACTGCACGTTGATAGCGTGCAGGTATCCTTGGTCAGACCCAACGAATACGTGCCCGGCGGCGAACGACGCGGTGCAGCGAACAGGCGCGCCAAGGTCCAACTGCCACACCTTGCGCCCCGTGGAGGCGGCGAGGGCGTAAAACCGTGTGTCTTCTGAACCGATGTAGATGCTGCCCTTCTCGACCATGGGCGAGGCGGCGAAACCAGCCTCCGCTGCGAATTTCCACACGAAACTGCCATCTTCAAGGTTGAGGGCATATACGTTATGGTCGTAGGCGGAGACGAACACACGCCCATCCGCGACCAGCGGCGTCGTCCGGATTTCATCCTCGCATTTGAACTTCCACAGGGGCGCAATTCCGCCCGTTTCAGCGTCGGGGATTTCGTCCAGCTCGGTGAAGATGATGGTGCCCTTGGCCTTATCGACCGGCACTTCGTGGCCGAATTTAACGGCCCGCAGGGCATTGCGCACGGATATGGCGTCGGGGAATCGATCCGCGGGTTCATAGGCCAGAGCGGTATTCACTACGGCGATCAGATCCGCTGACACGTTCGGATTGATGCTTTCAATAGGCCGCTCGGCAAAGGAAAACGGGGCTTCCAGCCGGGGATCGGACTTGGTCAGCAAATGGTGCAACGTTGCGCCCAGGGCATAGATGTCGCCCTGCGGGCTGGCTTCGCCTCGGTACTGCTCGGGCGGAGAGTAGCCTTCAGTGCCGATCATCGTGCCGCGCTGCCCGGAACGAAAGTCGCGCGCGATCCCGAAGTCGATCAAGCGCACGTGTTCACGTCGATCGATCATCACGTTGGACGGCTTCATGTCGCGGAACACCAGCGGCTGGCCTTCGTGCCCGTGCAGGTAGGCGAGCACGTCGCACAACTCGATGGCCCATTCGACGACCTGTTCAGGATTCAGAAATCCTTCCGTGGCGTCGAGAATCGCCTCAAGGTCCTGACCATCGATGTATTCCATCACGAGATAAGACCGGTCAGCCGAACTGAAATAGTCGAATATCTTAGGAATCGCCGGATGGCTGAGCGTCGCCAGCAAATCCGCTTCGCGTTCGAAATTGCGGACAATCATGTTTCGCATGACCGGATCGGCCGCGTGGTTGATCATCTCTTTGACGGCGACGAGCTTTGTCACATTGGGGAAGCGCATGTCGCGCGCCTGGTAAACCGCCCCCATACCCCCCACCCCGATCGTCTTCACGATCAGGTAGCGCTCTTGGAGCGTCTCGCCAGCCTTGATGGTGCCGGCCTCGGCCGCCGGTTCAGCCATCAGGTCGGTTTCGGGAGGGATGTCACCCGGATTCTTGCTCGCAGCCATAGTCTGTGGAAGGGATTATAGGAGGACGATGGGCCACACGCAATCGGCAATTTTCGCTTCTTTGCGTTCCCCGCAACCCATGAAATGGAGGAACCTCGGAGACCCGTTTCCAGGGCAGGATCCACATCTGCGGTCACATACTTGTCAGCCGCAAATGCCCGGGCGTTACGCGGTCTCAGTTGCGGGCGCAGCAATCCCGGTAAAGGTCAACCCGTTCGCGTCTGCATCCACCCGCACGATGTCCCCGGCTGAAAACTCGGATTCAAGCAGCTTGATCGCAAGGGGGTCCTGCAGTTCGCGCTGGATGGCGCGTTTCAGCGGGCGTGCGCCGTAGGTGGGGTCGTAACCGCGTTCGGCCAATAACATTTTCGCGGCGTCCGTGATTTCAAGCACAAGCCCCCGTTCGAGCAGCAATTCTCGCACGCGACCGAGTTGGATATCCACGATCTGTGCAAGGTGCTCACGAGTCAGGGTATGGAAAATAACCACCTCGTCAATCCGGTTGAGAAACTCGGGGCGAAAATGCTCCCGCAGTATGGCAAGGATATCATCGCGCGATGCGTGACCGGCGCCGCTCCAGAGTTCGCCGCCGAGGTTACTTGTCATCGCCACGACGGTGTTCTTGAAATCAACTGTGCGCCCCTGGCCATCCGTCAGCCGGCCATCGTCGAGCAGCTGCAGCAAGGCATTGAAGACCTCCGGATGCGCCTTCTCGATTTCATCGAACAGGACGACGCTGTACGGACGGCGGCGCACGGCTTCCGTGAGCTGCCCACCCTCGTCATAGCCGACGTAACCCGGCGGCGCGCCGATGAGCCGCGCCACACTGTACCGCTCCTGATATTCACTCATGTCGATGCGGATCATATTCTGTTCGTCGTCGAACAGAAACTCGGCCAGCGCACGCGCGAGTTCCGTTTTACCCACGCCCGTCGGGCCTAAGAAGATGAACGAACCAATTGGGCGGTTCGGGTCCTGCAAACCGCTGCGCGCGCGCCGCACGGCGTTCGCGACCGCTTGCACGGCCTCGTCTTGCCCGACGATACGCCGGTGCAGATTCGCTTCCATGCGCAAAAGTTTCTCGCGTTCGCCTTCCAGCAGCTTGGACACGGGCACGCCGGTCCATTTCGATACGACGGCGGCAATGTCCTCCGCGTCGACCTCTTCTTTCAGCAGCGCGCCGTCAGCCTGCAACTCTTGCAGCCGCTTCTCCTGTTGCTCAAGGCTCTGCTCCAGCTCGCGCAACGTACCATAGCGCAAGCGAGCCGCGGCTTCCAGATCGGCCTCGCGCTCCGCACGGTCGATGTCCACCCGGGTGGCTTCAATCTGCTCCTTGATGGCGCGCAGGTCCTGAATGGCCTGCTTCTCAATCTCCCAGCGGGCGCGCAGGCTGGCGGCTGCTTCATTGCGCTCGGCGATCTCACGTTCGATATCGCGCAGTCGCTCTTTGGAAGCCTGGTCGCGCTCCTTTTTCAACGCCTCGCGCTCGATCTCGAGCTGCATGATCGCACGGTCAACTTCATCCAGCGCCTGGGGCTTTGAGTCGATCTCGGTCCGGAGGCGCGAGCCGGCTTCGTCAATCAAGTCGATGGCCTTGTCGGGCATCTGGCGATCCGAGATGTAGCGGTGACTGAGCGTTGCAGCTGCAATGACAGCGCTATCCTGGATGCGGACGCCGTGATGCACTTCGTAGCGTTCTTTGAGCCCGCGCAGGATGGAGATCGTCTCTTCAACCGTCGGCTCGTCGACGATAACGGGTTGGAAGCGACGTTCGAGGGCGGCATCTTTCTCTACATGCTTGCGGTATTCGTCGAGCGTGGTCGCACCGATCATGTGCAGCTCGCCGCGTGCAAGCATCGGCTTGAGCATGTTGCCGGCATCCATCGAGCCTTCTGCAGCGCCCGCACCGACTACCGTGTGCATTTCGTCCACGAATAGAAGCACATCCCCGGATGCGTCTGTCACTTCCTTGAGGACTGCCTTGAGCCGTTCCTCAAACTCACCGCGAAACTTTGCCCCGGCGACGAGCGCGCCCATGTCGAGCGCGACGAGGCGTTTGTTCTTGAGACCTTCCGGCACATCGCCATTAACGATGCGCTGCGCCAGCCCTTCGGCAATGGCCGTCTTGCCGACGCCCGGCTCGCCGATGAGCGCCGGATTGTTTTTGGTACGTCGCGACAGTACCTGTATTACCCGTCTGATCTCCTCGTCCCTACCAATGACCGGATCGAGTTTGCCCTGGCGCGCAAACTGCGTCAGATCGCGGCCGTATTTTTCCAGCGCCTGGAACGTGGCCTCCGGGTTCTGTGACGTGATACGCTGGCTGCCACGGATGCTGGTGAGCGCCTGCAGGATCGCATCCCGCGTGACGCCATGTTTGCCGAACAGCGACGCCAGTTCTCCCTCCACCAGCGCCAACAGCACATGCTCGGTCGAAACGAAGTCGTCCTTCATATTACGCGCCGCTTTTTCGGCAGCTTTGAGCGCATCCGACGTCGCACGCGCGAGGCGTACGTTTACATTGCTGCCGTACACCTGGGCCTGACGCCCGAGCAGGTCTTCAGCCTCTGCAACCAGATCGCGACGGCTGACGCCGAGCGCGTTTACTATCGCAGGCGCTGTACCACCTTCCTGCGCGAGCAGCGCCACCAACAGGTGCGCCGGCTCGATGGTTTGATGATGCTTGTCTTCGGCAAGCGCCTGGGCAGCCAGCACGGCTTCCTGCGCCTTTTGTGTGAAACGATTCAAATCCATTTCCGACACCTATATCGTGCAGCGACGCGGACTACAGACGTTGTACCCCGCGCCATCAATTTTGTCCACATGGGATTCCATGAATGCTTTCACAGCATGCCAGCCCTACATAAGATCAGCATTAGCACTTGGCCTTTCATGTGCTCGCGCTCTGAGTTAAACTAGTCTGCGCTCGGACGCCTCACCTCACAGCCGTAAAATGACAACACCCAAGACCCCGTTCGCTCCGCTCGTAATCGGCATCGCCGGGGGCACCGGCTCCGGCAAAACAACGGTTGCCAACGCGATCCTATCGCGAGTCGGCGTTGAGCACATTTCGTATTTACCTCACGACGCCTATTACCGCGATATCACGCACCTGCCGCTCGCCCAGCGCCAGGCCGTCAACTTCGACCACCCGGATACGCTGGAAACCGGATTAATGGTCTCGCACTTGCGCGAATTACGGGCCGGGCGTGCAGTGGACATTCCTGTATACGACTTCACGCGTCATGCGCGCACGGACGAGACGCAGCGGATTGAACCACACCGGGTCGTTATTGTGGAAGGAATATTGATATTCGGCGAACCCAGCTTGCGCGAACTGCTCGACGTGAAGATCTTCGTGGACACCGACGCGGACATCCGGTTCATCCGACGACTCCAGCGCGACATCGCCGAGCGCGGCCGCACGATGGATAACGTGATCCAGCAGTACCTCTCGACCGTTCGACCCGGCCACCTGGAATTCGTCGAACCCACGAAGCGTTTCGCAGATGTGATCATCCTGGAGGGTGGCTTCAATGAAGTGGGTATCGAAATGCTTGTGGCGCGCATCAAGGCTCTGTTGCGAGGGGATACACTATCGAGCGCGGGCAGCCCGTAGTTTTCGCATCAGCCGATTGCACAACCGTCCCCCAGCCTTCGACAACCTACCAGCCATGCCTCCAGGCGCGTCCCTCATTGTTGGGTGTAATTGAATGGCCTTTCACTGTTGCACGGCAATTGCGAATGACTAAGCAAGCCCGGTCACCGGGGCGCGTCTGCATCGAGGCCTCCCCGGCCGTGCAGCAACAGGCCGGGCTGGGTCGCTACACGGCGGGGCTGCTCCGTGGCTTGCAAGCGGTCAGCCCACAGGGGGATTATGCCGTCGCATACAACCGCGCCGGCGCCGAGGGACTGCCGCCCGAGATCAATTCGCTGCCGGCGTACCGCTTCAACCTCGGCAACAAGCCGTGGCGGTTGCGCAACGCCGTGACATACTTTGGCGCGCCGCCCATGGACGGCGCGTTGCCGGGCGTCGCTCTCTATCACAGCACGGGTCATCTGCTCCCACGCCTGCGCCGGATTCGCACCGTGTTTACACTGCACGATCTGATTCCGCTGCTCTTCCCCGAGTACCACCTGCCGCTCAACCGGCTATTTCTCCGGGTGATGTTTCCACGGTTCTTGCGGAGCGCCGACGCCATCATCGCCGTTTCCGAGCAGACCCGCCGCGATGCGAATCGCCTGCTCAACATCGCCCCAGACCGCATCACCGTCATCCCGGAAGCCCCAGACCCGCAGTTCCAGCCGGTAGGCGATCCGCGCGCGCTGGCAGCGGTGCGCGCGAAGTTCAGCCTGCCGGAAACCTTCATTCTGTACCTGGCGACGATCGAGCCGCGCAAGAATCACACGTTGCTCCTGGAGGTATACCGGGAGTTACGGAAGCGGCGTCCCGGCGTGCCGCTCGTGTTGGCCGGCGCGCCAGGCTGGCTTTTTAAGGACTTCTTCGCCGCCCTGGCAGACTCGGGATTGCACCGCCAGGTCATCTTGACCGGGCACGTCGACGAAGTCGATCTGCCGGCGCTGCTGTCGGCGGCCACAGTGTTCGTCTGTCCCTCGCTGCACGAGGGGTTCGGGCTGCCGCCGCTGGAAGCGATGGCGTGTGGCACAGCCGTGGTCTGCTCGAACCGGTCGAGCCTGCCGGAAGCGGTTGGCGACGCTGGTATCCTGCTCGATCCGGACGACATTCGCGGGTGGGTTACGGCCATGGACCAGGTTCTCTCGAACGCGGCTTTTCGCCGCGAGTTGGAAGCCCACGGGCGAGCGCATGCGGCACGCTTTACGTGGGAAGCAACGGCCGGCGCCACGCGCGCAGTATATGATCGCCTACTGGATGAGTAGAGGGTGAATCAAGTTGCACGCGCCTGACTGACCTGGACCAACACCTGGTTAAATAAAAAAGCCCTGCTGCGGATTTCCATACAGGGCCTTGATGATGGCGTGGCAAGCGCCCTAATCTGGCGGCAGTTCGATCTGGAGGTCATCTCCGACGACATATACCGGATAGTATGGAATATCGACGATAGCGGGGAATGACAGTACTTTGCCGTTGCGCACATCGAAGAGCGCGCCGTGGCGCGGGCATTCGATCTCAAAGCCGTGCAGATCGCCCTCCGCCACCGGACCGTCGTCGTGGGAGCATACGTCGGCGATGCAGTAATAGTCGCCGGCGATATTAAACAAAGCCAGTTGCTTGCCGTCCACTTCCAGGATCAGCCGCTCGCCCGACTGGATTTCGTCTTTGGTGGCAAGGGTAATACGCTCACCCGTTGCCGGCGGTTGGACTAAGTCAGTCAATTCTCGTCTACCCATTCCTGCACACCGTAAGCGCCAACTTTGAGCACTTTGAGCGAGAGCAGCGCGCATTTCAAGCGCACCGGCCCCAATTCTATTCCGAGCATGTCGAGGATATCTTCCCGGCTCAGACTCTTGACTTCGGCCAGCGTCTTCCCGACAATCTCTTCCATCAACATGGACGCCGAAGCCTGCGAAATAGCACAGCCCTGCCCGGAAAACGCCGCGTCGACGATCCGCTCGGCGTCGTCGACGCGCAGGTCAATCCGGATGCGGTCACCGCACAATGGGTTGTCGTCTTCGTACGAAATATCTGCCGGGTCCAACGTGCCGCGGCGGCGCGGATTCTTGTAATGGTCGAGGATGACCTCGCGATACATATCATCCATAAGTATTCATCCGGATGCCGGTCAACATTCGCCGCCGGTATCCAATCTATGTAAACATCTCCTTGACATCATAGAGGCCTTCGATGAGCCGGTCTATGTCAGTGGTGGAATTATACAGATAGAACGACGCGCGGGCCGTGGCAATTAATTCAAAGCGGTCATGGAGCGGCATGGCGCAGTGATGCCCCGCCCGCACGGCAACGCCGCGCGAGTCGAGCACCTGGGCAATATCGTGCGGGTGAACGCCGGCAAACGTAAACGCCGCCGTGCCACCCTTCTCAGCTGCCGGCGGGCCATATACCTGCAACCCCGGCACTTCCTCCAGTCGCTCGAGCGCATATTCCGTCAGCAAGCGTTCGTGCGCGTGGATCGCGTCCATACCGAGCGCGCCCAAATAATCGACCGCCGCGCCGAGCCCGATCCCCTGGGCGATCGAAGGCGTGCCGGCTTCGAACTTGTGCGGCAGGTCGTTGGCCGCAAACTCGCGCAGATAGACGCGCTTAATCATGTCGCCGCCGCCCAGAAACGGCGGCATCGCATCTAGCAGCGCCTCACGGCCCCACAGCACGCCGATCCCGGTCGGGCCGCACATCTTGTGGCCGGAAAACGCGTAAAAGTCCACGCCCAGCGCCTGCACGTCCACCGGCAAATGCGGCACAGCCTGCGCCCCATCGACGACGACGGTCGCACCGGCAGCATGCGCTCGCCGGGTGATGTCGGCAACGGGGTTGATCGTGCCGAGTACGTTGGACATGTGCGTGAAGCCGACTACCTTGGGCCCAAGCGCCAACAGGTCGTCCAGCGTGGAAAGATCGAGCAGCCCATTGTCAGTGACCGGGATGAATTCCAGCCGGGCGCCGGTTTCGGCTGCCAGCATCTGCCACGGCACGATATTGGAGTGGTGCTCCATCTCGGTCAGGATGATGACATCGCCGGCTGTAATGTTTGCGCGGCCCCAACTCTGCGTGACGATATTCAGAGATTCGGTCGCATTGCGTGTGTAGATCACTTCACGCGAGGAGTACGCGTTGATAAAGTCGCCGATACGCTTGCGCGCGCCCTCGTAGGCCGCGGTTGCCTCTTCCGCCAGCATGTGGATACCACGATGTACATTGGCATTGTACGTGCGGTAATACTCGTCTTCGGTTTCGATCACGATCGCCGGTTTTTGTGACGTGGCAGCCGAGTCCAGATAGATAAGCGGGACGCCCGGGCGGACTTCACGCTGCAGGATCGGGAAATCGGCGCGGACGCGGGCAACGTCGAATGGGGGTGTCGCGGAGGTAGTCATTGCGTTGCGGTCAACCAGTCTGCCATTGTTCACCCCATCTTTTCAATGATGGCGCGCTTCATGCGGTCGCGGACGCCCTCAAACGGGATACGCTGCATGATCGGGTCAAAAAACCCGTCCACAATCAATTTCTTGGCATCTTCGTAAGATATGCCGCGCGACATGAGATAAAACACGTGCTCGGCTTCCAGTTGCCCGACGGTTGCGCCGTGGGTACAACGCACGTCGTCGGCCAGGATTTCAAGACCCGGTATCG
>JBHHUI010000019.1:0-12077 GCA_046753805.1 Anaerolineales bacterium | reverse complement strand
CAGTTGGCCGTCCTCCTCGCGCGGGTGGAGCGACTCGCGCGCGGCTCCCGGTGCGTGATGCAACAGCGCGCGCAGCTGCCGGCGGTTGACCTCCGGCACGCTCATGCGTTCGACCCAGCCGTGGAACTGGAGCGACATGCGCGACTGTTCAACATGCACGATTTCCAGACCGACGGCGCGGAAAAAACTCTCCCAATCGGGCGCGCTATATTCCCAGCCGTGGCTCGGATCGCGTAGCTTTTCGAGCGCGTTCACGTAGCGCGCGGCCGGCGGATCGGCAGGCGTAATGTTGTCGATCACAGCTACGCGCCCGCCGACGCGCGTTACGCGGGCGCATTCGCGCACGAAGCGCGCGACGTCGGTGAAGTGGTGCGCGGCCACTCGGCACGTGACGGCAGCAAACGTGTCGTCGCCCCAGGGCAAGCTATGGGCGTCCGCCTGCACGTAGCCGACTGGCGCCGGCCCGGCCGCCCGCAGTGCGCCGCGCGCCGCCTGCAACATGCGGTGCGTCAGATCGCTGGCAACCACGTGCGGGGTCTCGCGGGCCAGCGCAAGCGCGGTGTGGCCGCCCCCCGTCGCCACGTCCAGCACGCGGCTGTTCGGCGTTAGTTTGAGCAGCGCCACCATTTTGGCGAGTGTGGCGTCGCTCTGATGGTCGCGGCTGGTGACGTATGCCTGCGCATGGGCGCTGAATTGTCGCCGGATCAGAGCCTGGTCGTCGGGAGGCCGATTGGGAGGCGTCATATTGAGCAGGATATCATAGGCTGCGTTGGCAGGCTGGGCTATTATGTAGCCGTCCCCGCGTGGGGTAAAATACACGACAGGAATTGCTGGCAGAAGAAATGGGAGTCGAAGTCAAACGCTGGCGAGCGATCATTTTCTGGCGGGCGTTGCTTGTGCTCGCCATTCTGGGATTCGTTGGTGGGATCATTTATATGTTCCGGCAGTTCTCCTCAGGCGCGTGGACGCTCTTCGCCACGCCGACGCCGACGCCGACATTTACCAGTACGCCGGTTGTCCCCACCGCGACGCTGTTCGTTCCCACCGTGACGCCCTCCCCAACGGCGACAGCCACCCGCGCCGGTCCGGAGACGTACACGGTGGAAGAGGGCGACAACCTCGCCTTTATCGCCGCCGAATTCGAAGTGGACGTGCGCGACCTGGTGGCGTTTAACCTCGGGCAGGGCATCGATCTGACGAGCGGGATCGTACAGCCGGCGCAAGAGATTATCATTCCACCGCCGGAATACATTCGCCCCACCGCCACGCCCATCGCGACCGGCCTCAAACCCGGTACGCTGATCGAATACACCATTCAGCCCGGCGACTTCCTCGGCGGGCTGGCGGAAGCGTACAACACCACCGTCGATGCCATCATCGAAGCAAACGAAGACCTGGAGAACCCGGACGATCTCATCATCGGGCAGGTCATCCAGATTCCGTACGACATCATCATCCTAACGCTGACCGCGACGCCCTCCGCTACCGCTACCAGCACACCCGACGCCACGGCCATCGCCGCCTCCACCGCCGACATCTGCGGCACGATCTGGAATGACTCTAACGGCAATGGCGCGATCGATGCCGGCGAGGCCCCAATCACCGGCTCGTTTGTGGATTTGCTCGACGCCAGCGGTAAAGTCCGTGCGACGGTCGCCGGCAACGCCGAAGGCCGTTACTGCTTTACCAGAGTTGCGATGGGCGAGTACACCGTCGTGCAGCGCACGCCGACCGGTTTTGTGAGCACAAACGCGGTCCCGGGCGTCGGCGGGACGCGCGTCAACGACGTGGCAATCGCGGTTTCGGTGACGTCGCCGGCCACAATTTATGACTTCCACGACTTCCTGAATACGGTGATCAGGCGGTAGTTCGTGGGGCGTGGAGCGCTTGTCCGGCTACACGGCGAATGCCGCTAACCCGTGTTCAACTTCAGCCAGTACAGTTTCATGTGACTCGGTCTCGCGTGCGGCGGCAAGCGCGCTGCGGGCGTCCGGGTGGTCGAATTGCCCCAGCGCCCAGGCGGCGTGTGCCCGCACGAGCGGCTCGGGGTCGGCGTGCAGTGCGCGGGCAAGCGCTGGGATGGCAGCCGGGTCGCCCGAATTGCCAAGCGCAACGGCGGCATTGCGCAACAGCCCGCGCCGCTTCGCGCGCTTGATGGGGCTGCCCCGGAATGTGCGGCTGAAGTCCTCAACCGACATGGCGAGCAGCCCGGCCAGCGGCGGATTCGGAGATGTCGAACGGGCAGCGAAAGTTGGGTCGCGGGTGGCTTCGGCAAAGCGTGTATTCCACGGACACACTTCCTGACACACGTCACAGCCGAACACCCAGTCCCCAATCTCTGATCTCCAATCTGGCTCAATCGCGCCCTTCACTTCAATCGTCCAGTAGCTGATGCAACGCGTGCCGTCCACGCGACGGGGGGCGCTCAAGATGGCGTCGGTGGGGCAGGCAGCGATGCAGGCCGTGCACGTGCCGCAGCGGTCGGCTGCGAAAGGTTCGTCGGGCGGCAGCGGCAGGTCGAGCAGCACCTCCGCCAGCAACAGCCACGATCCGATCTGTGGATTGATCAGGTTGGTGTTCTTGCCGATCCAGCCCAGACCGGCGCGCTGGGCAAATTCGCGTTCGAGCAGTGGGCCGGTGTCGGTGTACATCTTGTGGGCGACGGGGCGCCCGACCTGTTCTTCGATGAATGCGACCAGCTCGCGCAGCCGTGCAAGGAGCACGTCGTGGTAGTCGGCGTTCCAGGCGTAACGCGCGACGCGGCCGGCGAGGTCGCTCTCGGATGCGGGCCGGTCGCCTTGATAGTAGTTCGCAGCCAGCACGAGGACGGACTGGCATTCCGGCAGGATCGCGCGCGGATCAGCGCGGCGCCGGCGGGCGCGGTCGGTCGCCAGGTAGGCCATCTCGCCGTGCAGGCCGTCGGCGAGCCATTGTTCGTACTCAGCCAGGTGGGGCGGCGGGGCGGGCGTTGTAACGCCGCACAGCGCAAAGCCAAGCTCGGCGGCGCGGGATTTGATACGAGACTTGACGGCTTCCAGTTTCACGACTTCAGAATAATCGGACGCGGATGAACGCTGATAGCGCGGATAAGAGATTCTGGTCCGCGTTTTCAGCGTCCTATCTCTGCTCTTTTCCTGCCGGTCGCTGCGCTTCACGAATCTTCTTCGAGCACGCTTGCAACGCCCTGAGTCGGGCGCAGCCGCTATTATACGGGCGGACCACGGGCTTATAATGCCCGTGTCGCCATGGACGCATCTGAGTACGACCGCATCGCGCAACTGGAGCGCACGCACTGGTGGTACGTGGGCATGGATCGCTGGCTGGACGGCACAGTGCGCGCGCTGCCCGGCAGCGCGCGCATTCTCGATGCCGGTTGCGGCACGGGCGCGAGTATGCGAACGCTGCATGAATTCGGCTGTGTGACTGGCGTGGACGTTTCCCCGCTCGCGCTCCGCCACGCCCGGCGCGCCCCCGGCGCGCTGGCGCAGGCGGGGGTCGCCGCGATACCCTGCGCGCCCGCCAGCTTCGACCTTGTCGTCTGCCTCGACGTGCTCTACCATGCATGGGTGCGTTCGGATGCGGCAGCGCTGCGCGAGTTCCGGCGTGTGCTCAAGCCGGGCGGCTGGCTCGTGATGCGCGTGCCCGCGCACGACTGGCTGCGTGGGCGGCACGATGCCGTTGTCCACACGGCGCGGCGCTACAGCGCGCCCGGGCTGCGCCGATTGCTCGCCGACGCCGGTTTTCGCGTGCAGCGCCTGACGCCGCTGGGTGTATGGCTGCTGCCCGCGGCCATCGTCCACCGCGCGCTGCAACGCCTGCGGCCCAATGGCGCGCCGGCGCGCTCGGACGCGCAGGCGCTGCCCGGTGTGATCAATCAAGTCCTGGCGTGGGCGCTGACATGGGAAGCAGAGCTGGCGGTTCGCCGCCGGCTGCCGTGGGGGCTGAGTCTGGCGGTGGCGGCTGTTCGTGGAACGTAAAGTGTGGCGCAGCGGTTGCTGGACACGATGACAGATTCCTTGCCCCGCCTCCCCAGCCTATCCGCCTTTTTCCCGGCGTACAACGACGGCGGGACGATTGGCAGCATGGTGCTCAGTGCGTTGACGACGTTACCGCTCCTCACTGACGATTTTGAAGTGATCGTCGTCAATGACGGCAGCAGTGACTACACGGCAGCCATAGTAGATGAACTTGCGCGGCAGTACCCCCGGGTGCGGGTGATCCACCACGCTGCAAACAAGGGCTACGGCGGCGCACTGCGCAGCGGCTTTGCGGCGGCTACCAAGGAGTGGGTGTTCTACACAGATGGGGACGCCCAGTACGACCCGCGCGAACTGCTCGCGCTGGCGGCCGCGCGCGGACCGGACACTGACGTCGTCAATGGATACAAGATCGCGCGGCGCGATCCACTCCATCGCGTGCTGATCGGCGCCATCTTCCGGCGCGCGGCGCGCGTGCTGTACGGCCTTCGCATTCGGGACGTGAACTGTGACTTCCGCCTGATCCGCCGTTCTCTCGTCGAGCAGGTGGCGCTGCATTCGGATAGCGGGGCGATCTGTGTGGAGATGGTGCGCAAGCTACAGGACGCCGGCGCGGAGTTTGCCGAGGCGCCGGTGCACCATTACCCGCGCGTGTATGGGCGGAGCCAGATATTCGGCCTGCGCCGGATGATGCGGATTCTATGGGAGCTGGCGAGGCTCTGGCGGGAACGGGCGCTTTTTCGCGGCAGCGCGCGCGGGCGTGTGGCTAAGCGGCCGGCTTCCGCGCCTCGGTGACAGCGTACAGCCACACCACCTCGCTCGACAGTATCCGGGCGAAGCGGCCCTCCCCCTCCATGAGCCGCTCCCACTCGCCGCGAGTGTAGATCAGGATTTCCGCCGGCACCGGCAGCCGGCTCAAATCCCATCGCAAGGGCCTGCGTTCGAACGGCTCGGACGAATCCTCGACGACGGCCACAAGGTCCAGGTCGCTGCCGACCCCCCAGTCCCCGCGCGCATAGGAGCCAAAATAGCCCAGGCGGACCAGGCGCGGGTGGCGCCTCCGGGCTTCCAGCGCCCAGGCCCGCACGGCCTGATCTACCTGTTCCCGGTCAGGCCATACGAGCACGTGCGAATTCAACGATCTCACCGGCATAGCGTATCGCTTCTTCACTCTGCAGCGGCCCATAGTGCTCAAAGGGCGGACCTTCGGGATGCCCATTCGCGTAGCGCGTCGGGATGTAGTATGCGTCCAATACGCGTCCCTCCTCTATGATCTCGCTGGGAACATCCATGGGCAAGTCGTTGAGCAGTCGTGTGATGACATGTCCCCACGCTTCCTGCCCAAGCGACTGATGCAGCGCTTTGACGGCTTTCTCAGCTGCTTGCTGCGCTGCAAAGCAGGCCCATTCGTGACGGCCGTCGTCTCGCGACGCCTGCGCCTGTTCAAGGTCACGGATGGCTTGAGCAAGCCAATCATGGGCGCGGTTCGCCATCGTGTGTGTTTCCTCCCTCCCTGCGGAGGCGATGCCGTTCCTGATTGTAACAGGCCGCAAGCAGGCGCGCCTAGGCCTGCGCGCGGCGTCTGGATTTCGCGCGTGGTCGCGGCCCCGCCTTCCGTCGCGCCTTCTTCTTCGCAGGTTTGCGCTTCTTTGCCGGGCGCAGGTACTTTTTCAGGAACCGCCCGGTGTAACTGCTCTTCACGCGCGCCACTTCCTCCGGCGTGCCGACGGCGAGGATCTCGCCGCCCCGGTCGCCGCCCTCCGGGCCGAGATCGATGATGTGGTCGGCGGTCTTGATGATGTCCGGGTGGTGCTCGATGATCAACACGGTGTTGCCGTCGTCCGCAAAGTGGTGTAGCACTTCGATCAGCTTGTGCACATCGGCGGCGTGCAGCCCGACCGAAGGCTCGTCCAGCACATACAGCGTGCGGCCGGTTGAGCGTTTGGAAAGCTCCTTGCTCAGCTTTACCCGTTGCGCCTCGCCGCCCGACAGCGTTGTGGCCGGCTGCCCGATCTTGATATAGCCCAGCCCCACGCGCTGCAACGTCTCCAGCTTGCGATGGATCGGCGGGATGTTTGCGAACAACTCCACCGCCTCGTCGATGCTCGTGTCGAGCACGTCGGCGATGTTCAGCCCCTTGAAGCGCACTTGCAACGTCTCGCGGTTGTAGCGCGCACCGTGGCACACATCGCACGGGATGAAGACGTCCGGCAGGAACTGCATTTCGATTTGCAGTTGCCCCTGTCCATGGCATGCCTCGCAGCGCCCGCCCTTTACATTGAACGAGTAGCGCCCCGGCTTGTAGCCGCGAATCTTGCTCTCCGGTAATTCGGCAAACAACTTGCGCACATGGTCGAACAGCCCGATGTAGGTGCCCGGATTCGAGCGCGGCGTGCGTCCGATGGGCGACTGGTCGATGTTGATGATCTTGTCGATGTGCTCCAACCCTTCGATCTCGTCGTGGTCTCCGGGTGTCAGGCGCGAGCCATGCAACGAACGCATTACCGCCGTATATAGCACGTCGTTGAGCAGCGTCGATTTGCCCGATCCGGAGACGCCGGTGATGCATACGACCTTCCCGAGCGGAATGCCGACGTCGATGTTCTTAAGATTGTGTTCGCGCGCGCCGTGAATGACGATCTCGTGGCCGTTGCCGGGACGGCGCTGTGCCGGGAGGGGGATGGACTTGCGCCCGGAGAGGTAGTCGCCGGTAATGGACTTCTTGTTTGCAATGATATCGTCAACCGTACCCGTCGCGATGACCTTGCCGCCGTACAGGCCCGCGCCCGGCCCCAAATCGATGATCCAGTCGGCGGCGCGCATCGTCTCGTCGTCGTGCTCCACCACCAGCAGCGTGTTGCCCAGGTCGCGCATCGACTTGAGCGTCTTCAACAGGCGCGCGTTGTCGCGCTGGTGCAAGCCGATGGACGGCTCGTCGAGCACGTATAGCACACCCATGAGCTGCGATCCGATCTGCGTCGCAAGCCGAATGCGCTGCGCCTCGCCGCCGGAGAGCGTGCCGGCTGTACGGTCGAGTGTGAGGTAGTCTAGCCCCACGTCCACCATAAACCGCAGCCGAGCGGCGATCTCTTTCAGTACCTGCCGCGCGATCGCAAGATCGCGCTTGTTAAACCGTGGCTTTGTGCGACCATTCTTGCGTCCGTTGCTGTTCTTTCCCTGCAGGCTGTTGACCCAATCGAGGACGCGCGTCACCGGCCACTGGGTCACTTCCACGATGTTATGGTCTGCCACCGTCACGCCCACGGCCTCCGGGCGCAACCGGAGTCCATTGCATTCCTCGCATGGGCGCTGCGTCATGTACGACTCGATCTTGCCGCGGATGTAGTCGCTGGTCGTCTCCTTGTAGCGCCGCTCCAGGTTGCCGATGATGCCCTCATAGGGTGTGTGCCACACTGCTTTGCGGCCGTTGTGCGTGGTGTAGTGGACTGGAATTTTTTCTCCGCTGCTCCCATACAGCAGAATATCAAGCTGCCTTGCAGTGAGTTCGCGGACCGGCGCGTCCAGTGGAATTTTGTAGTACTTTGCTGCGGCCTCCAGCGTCTGCCAGTAGTAGCCGCCGTCCTTGTGGGAGTTGCGCCACTCCATCACGTCAATCGCGCCGTTACCGATCGATCGGTCGCGATCCGGCAATACGAGTTCGGGCTCGATCTCCAGCCGCGAGCCAAGTCCCTGGCAGGCGGGACAGGCGCCGTGCGGCGAGTTGAATGAGAACGAGCGCGGTTCCAACTCGGGCAGGCTGAGGCCGTCGTGCGCGCAGGCCAGGTGTTCGGAATAGAGCAGGTCTTCGCCCTCATCCACCTTGTTGACGAGTACGATGCCGCCGCCGAGTTTCAACGCAGTTTCGACCGAGTCGGTGAGGCGCGAGCGGAACTCGTTCGCCTCTTCATCGTCGCCGTTGCCCGCATGCTTGATGATGAGCCGGTCCACCACGGCTTCGATGGTGTGCATCTTGTAGCGGTCCAGCTCGATGTTTTCGGCCACATCGCGCACCTCGCCGTCCACGCGCACGCGCAAGAAGCCGGACTTGCGCACGTCGTCGAAAATGCCCTGGTGGTGGCCTTTGCGGTCTTTCACCAACGGAGCGAGCACCATGGCGCGCGTCTTCTCCGGTAGTTTCCCGATGGCGTTGACGATCTCTTCGGCGGACTGCTTCGACACGACGCGCCCGCATTTGGGACAGTGCGGAACACCCACGCGCGCATAAAGCAGGCGCAGGTAGTCGTACACCTCGGTTACGGTACCGACCGTTGAGCGCGGGTTGCGGCTGACGCCCTTCTGGTCGATGGAGACGGCCGGGCTGAGACCTTCGATGTGATCGACGTCCGGCTTTTCGAGTTGGCCAAGGAACTGGCGCGCGTAGGCTGAGAGCGACTCGACATAGCGGCGCTGGCCTTCGGCAAAGATGGTGTCGAACGCGAGCGACGATTTGCCCGATCCGGACAGGCCGGTGATGACGACTAGCTTGTCGCGCGGGATTTCAACCGTGATGTTTTGCAGGTTGTGTTCGCGCGCGCCGACGACGACGATTTTATCCTGGGACATTGAAATTTGAACCGATAATAGAACAGGTGAGCGAGCGATCAGACCGAAAGTGAATTATACCAAACGGGGGAAGGAATCGCGGATCGCGCGCGCGGGATTGTGCACGCAAGATGTGTCACCGAAGACCTCCGAGGTCTCGCGCAGCGGAATTCGGAGGTCCCAGCCAACCCGGGGGGGTTCGACAACATCTGCATGCTCCCCCGCGAACCGGCGCGCGTGAAGTGTGGTGCGGTGGCGCACGTCGTATAATGACGCTACCTACTCCTTCTACAAACCGAATGTGAGCTTAAATGGATTTTGCGAATAAGGTCGTCCTGATAACCGGCGCCGGCCGTGGAATCGGCCGAGCCATTGCGCTGGCGTTCGGGCGTTCGGGCGCGCGCGTCGTGGTTAACGACATCAATCCCGACTCAGCCGACCAGACCGCCGAAGACATCGCGGCTGCGGGTGGAACCGCATCGTGCCAGGTGGCAGATGTAGCCAACAAGATGGCCGTCCAGACCATGATCTACAACATACTCGAGGCCTGGGACCGTATTGACCTGCTTGTGAACAATGCGGGCGTCGAGCCGACGGCGTCAATCTTGGAGCTTGACGAATTTGATTGGAACCGCACGTTGGATGTCAATCTGAAGGGCGCGTTTTTCTGCCTGCAGACGGCGGCGCGCGCCATGAAGGAGCAGGGCGGCGGCGTCGTTGTCAACATCTCCTCGATTGCCGGACGCGCCCACGGCCTGTATCACCGCGCGGCCTATGTGGCGAGCAAGACAGGCCTGCTCGGCCTCACGCGTGAAGCGGCGCGCGAGTTGGCGGCGCACAACATTCGTGTGAACGCCGTCTGTCCCGGCGTGATCGTGACGCCGATGACGGAACGGCTGCGCAATGACGAGGAGCAGATGGCGCGCTGGCGGCAGGAGATTCCGTTGGGCGAGCTCGGGCAGCCCGCCGACGTAACAGAGCTAGTGCTCTTCTTGTGCTCGGATGCCGCGCGCTACATCACCGGTCAGGCCATCAACGTGGACGGCGGCAAGGTCATGAGCTAGCGATGGCCGTCGCCCGCATCGACGAGCGCGCCCGGACACTCTCGGCGCTGTTCGCTGCCACCGATTGGCCGGACTTTGAACAAGCAGCCAGACCACATGGCGTGCACGCGCAGGCAAATGCAGTGCGCCGGCATGTGGCGCTGTTCCAGGGGCATCCGGCGGCAGCCTATTTGCAGGCAGCGTTCAACTCCGGGGCGCGCAACCCGCAACCCTACTTTGCACTCGCAATGCACCTGACATGGCCGGACTTTGCGGCCGGCGAGGGTTCGGCCCCGCTGCTCGGCGAATCTGCGCCGATCCGCGCCGCTGAGTTCGGCGCGCACCTACGGGATTTTCACGAAACCGCGCGCCTGGCCGAGTACTGGGACGCGAACAAGGCCGCCTGGGAGGAAGCGGCCGCGGCCGTCGGCGCGCATGTCGCCGACGTCAGTTTCCGCGCGTTTCTCGCCCGGTTTCTGGGCGAGGTTCCGCAGGAGATCGTTTGTATCCCGAACCCACTGTACCCGACTCAGGTTAGTATGGGGGTTGCTACGCCCGGGACATTGTTCTGCCTTGTGCCTCCGCGCCGGGCCGTGGGCGAGAGTCCGCCCTGGCCGTTTGAAGCCGACCGCGAACACGTCCTTAATGCGGTCATACAGAGCGCGTTCGGTGCGCTTCTGCGGCCCTTCCTCGCAGACCATGACGCAGCCGTGCAGCGCGCACGCGCCCTTGACCATCTGCTCGGATTTGACGCCGCGTTCCGCAAACGCTATCCTGATTGGGAGACGCAGCTCGCGCGCTTGCTCACGCTTGCGGCGACGGCGCTCTTTTTGGACGAAATCGATCCGGGCGCTGGAGATTCATTCACACTATTTGAGCGGCGCACGAGCGGCCTGCGCAATCTACCGGTCGTGGTGCTGGCGTTGCGCGGGTACCTCGATCAGCAGCGCGCCGGAAACTACAACAACGTCGCGGAGTATCTGCCGCAGTTGGCGTCCGATGTACAGGCGACGCTCGGCAAGTTGGGAGTATCATGACAACCTACCCCATTCTCCTGGAGCAAATTGAGGATCGCTGGATTGGCCATCTGGTCGATGTCCCCGGATGCTTCAGCAATGGTCCCAACCCGCCGGCGGCGGCCGCTGCCGTTCCAGCCGCACTGCAAGAATATGTGCGCTGGCGCAGCGAGCGCGAGCCCGGTTTCACGGCTGTCGAAGGGCAGGCTGAAACGCTTGAGCAGATTCCGGCTCGTCACGTCGGCGACGATGAAATTAATGCCTTTTTCGAGGCCGACCGCGCGCCGCTCACGAAGGTCGATGTGAAGCAATATACCCAGTTGCTGCAATGGAGTCGTCAGTCGCTGTTGCGCTCGACGCTCGGCCTGCACGACTCCCATATGCGCCTGCCGTTGCGCGGTGAACGCTGGCCGATCTATGGCGTGCTCGAGCATGTCGCAAACGCCGAAAACTGGTATCTCGAACGGCTTGGTCACGCGGGAGCCACAGATAGCCTTCCAGAGGAAGCATTCGCGCGGCTGAAAACGGTTCGCGCGCAGTTTTTCGAAATCATCTCGCAGCTCGCAGGCGACGATCGTGTAGTGGAGCGCGACGGCGAACTCTGGTCGGCCCGTAAGCTGCTGCGACGCGCCCTGTGGCACGAGAGGGACCACACCGCTCATATCCGAAAGATGCGTGCGCAGCTCGACGATTGATGGCGGAGCCGCTGTCCGTAAAACAGCGTCGCACGCTGGCGGCTATTTGCGATACGCTCGTACCGGCGCTTGAGCCGCCCGCCGGTGCGGACGAGGCCGCACGCGCTTTCTGGCGCCGCACGGCCTCCGTCGCCGGCGTACCGGCGCAATTCGAAGAAGCGCTCGCCTATCTCCCCGAAGACCGCCTCCAGCAGCTTGCGCAGTTGCTCGACCTGCTGAGCCAGCCGCTCACATCTGTTTTCCTCACCGGCAAGTTCCGGCCATTTGCCGACTTGTCTGCCGCTGCTCGCGAGCGCGTACTGCAGCGCTGGTCGGTCGCGCGCGTGGGTCGGCTCCGGCAGGCGTTCCAGAGCTTAAAGCGACTCACCCAGGCGCTGTTTTATTCGGCGCTGGACGAAGCGGGGAGCAATCCAAACTGGCAGGCCGTAGGCTATTCCGGCCCGCTGCAGCCGCCGCGGGATTCGGGCCGGCGGTTCAATTCCCTCGTGGTGGAGCAAGCCGACGTGCTCGTGTACGATGTGGTCGTGGTCGGCTCCGGGGCGGGCGGCGGCGTTGTGGCGGCCGAACTGGCGCAGGCCGGCGCGCGCGTGCTGGTCGTCGAAAAAGGCGCTGCGCTCGGTGCAGCCGACTACACCACGCGCGAGGCCGAGGCCTATCGCGACATGTATGAAATGGCTGGGCTGCTGACGACGGAAGACGCCGGTGTGACTGTCCTGGCGGGCGCGACGCTGGGCGGCGGCACGACGATCAATTGGACGATCTCCTTTCGCACGCCCGACCATGTGTTGCGCGAATGGGAGCGCG
>JBHHUI010000018.1:0-12509 GCA_046753805.1 Anaerolineales bacterium | reverse complement strand
CAGCGACTACCCGTACACATTGCCCATCATCAATTTCGATTCGTCGCAGGCGCCACCGGGATCACGTTTTACACCGGCGATCTGTTCCCGCAATGGCGCGACCGCATGTTCTTCTGTTCATTCACGAACAAGTGGATCCGGCTGATCGACGTGGACGCCGGGCGCACAACGGCCATCGGCATGTATCGGGTGCCAAACGACGTAGACACACACCGCTGTGAGACCTCCATCCTGACCGGCCCAGATGGCGCGCTGTACTTTGCAGACGTAGAGGCGATAAACCGCATCGTCCCCGGCAGTTAAGATTCGTTTCGCAGTCTTTGGGGTGGGTCTACGCCGTGAAACTCAAGCGAGTTCCACGTCGGGTGTCAGTTCGAACAGCGGCAGGCTGCGCCGCATCGCATCAACCTTGAGCATCTCGAGCGCGAAGATCGGCGGGCGCGGGAGCGCGCGCAGCTTGGGCAGTACGGCTGTGTAGTCCATGACGCCATCGTCAAGCCCGTAATGATCGTCGTCGGTCCCGGCCGTGTTGTTGAGGTGCACATAGCGGATGCAGTCGCCCAGCGCCGCCAGCCAGGCGTCCAGCGGCGTCTCGCCATACAGGTGCGCATGACTCGTATCGAGGCAGGCAACCAGCCACGGCGAGTCAATTTGCTTTAGCACGTTGCTGATGATAGTAGGCTCGTACTCCCACATGTTCTCAACGGCAATCGTGATCTGAAGGCTCGCGGCCAACTCCGCCATCGGTTCCCAGAATTTCACTTGCAACTCTGTCCACTCGGCGCGGAATTCAGGCGTCCGGATGTGGGTCAGGTAGTTCGCGTGAAATACCACCAGCCGGGCGCCCAATTCGGCGGCAATATTCAGATTGTGGGTGTAGCGTTCGCGGGCGACGGCGGCAACTTTCGGGTCGAGGCTGGCGCTGGTCATGTCGATGAACGCACCGTGCATGCTGATGTAGCCAGGAAAGCCCCGCAGTCGCGCTTTATACTTGGCCACGCGGGCATTCACATCGTCGTCGAGCGCTGCCGGATACGCGAAAGTCTGGACTTCCAGCCCGAGTCCGACGTCCAGGGCCAGTTTAAGACATGCGTCTACGTTGTCATCGTTACAGGCCAGTTGCACTCTGTCCATAACAGCACACCCCCACCGGGAGGCGTTTTGATTGTACGGCAACCGATTCCTACCCGCAAATCCAATTTGATTACATAATCACACACCGGCCGGGACCGGCACTATCTCGGCGTTCGCTTCACCGTCGTCGAGCCGTAACAACGCGAGCGACGGCCCACGGCCGGTGTAGTAATCCGGTCCGAGCGAGCCGGGATTCAGGAATAGCCGCTCGCCCACTATTCGCAGCATCGGGCGGTGTGTGTGACCGAAAACGACAACGTCCGTGCCGTCGCCTGCAGGAAACCACGCGGCCACGTTGCGAATCACACGGTCGTTGGAAAACCCCATGGTGTAGTACACGATTTTTTCACGCACGTAGCCGGCCAGTCCGCCGTGTCCATGCGTGAGTCCGATGCCGACGCCTTCGAATTCGAGGATACGTTGCAGGGGGAGCGCCCGGCCGGCGCGATGCCAGATATCCCGGTTTCCCCGTACTGCATGGACGGGCGCGATTGCTGCGAATGCGTCGAGCACGCGCGGGTGCGACAGGTCGCCCGTGTGCAGGATCGCGACGACATTGGCGGCGCGCAATATTTCGAATGCCGCCGTGGGAACGGAACGGATGCGGTCGGGGACGTGTGTATCGCCGACAATACCAAGCGTAATCATCATCGATTGCCGTTCAGGCGCAGCCGCAAGCGAGGTTGGCAGAGACAAATAGCTCATGCCAGTCTTGCCGCGTCACGACATAGCTGTCGGGCAGCGCGTCTCCGTCGGCCCACTTTTGGGCGATGGGCATTAGTCCACCCCGAGCGCAGCCAGTTCGCCGATGAGATCGGTGTCTTTCCCAAAGTGAATCGCGTGTATCCCCAGCGCGCGGGCAGCCTCCACGTTGTGTACGAAGTCATCTACAAACACCGCTTCGACCGGTTGCACGTGCAGCCGATTGAGCGTGCGGCGATAAATTTCAGCATCGGGTTTGGCGACGCCCTCCTCGGCTGAAATGACCCACAACTCGAACGCGACGGCGAGCTGCGGGAACTGCTCGAACGCAACGCGCGCGTCCGGCCAGGCATTGCTCAGAATGGCCGTCCTGCGCCGCCCGCGCTGCCGTGCCACGAAGTCGGTGATGGTCGTGTCGAGCCGGTCGCCCGCCCAGAAGTCATGCTGCAGCTCCGCCAGACCGTCGGCGTCCAGCCCCAGTTCAGCGGCGACATGCGCCCACACCTCTTCGGTCGAGGCAGCCCCGACCATGGCACGGTCGGCAATGGAGCTCCCGAAGACCAGATTGGCGAGGTCCCAATCTCGCATGCCGAAGCGCGCCTCCCATTTGCGGCGCGGGGATAGGTCCTCCGTGCGCATGAGCACGCCGCCAAAGTCGAAGATCAGAGCTTTGATATCCATCGAATAAGAACCGCCCGCCCCGTACGTTTACAGGGCGGGCACATATTACATTGGTTTGCGGTAATCCGTGGATTCCTTCGTCACACGGAACCCGACACCCTTATACAGACGCAACGCGCCCGTACGGTTCTCGGCGTCCACGCCGAGTGCGGCTTCGGTGTAACCCATGTCGCGGAACATCGTGAGGCTCTGCGTCAGGAGTGACTTTGCCAGACCGCGTCGCCGCCAGGGGCGACGTACGCTGATGTTCTCCGTGTAGCCACGGAGCCGTTCATACTCGGCGTTCTCCTCCGGGTTCACAAAGTTAAGCACCATGCCGGCGACTTGATCCCCATCCCAGGCAACCTTCCACAGCGCAGGGTCGTTGAGCGGGTCGCTGAAAAAGCGCTCGTAGTCTTTCTCGGCGCCGGGGCTGTGACCCCAGTGATCGAGAAAAGCCTCCTGATCCGCTTCCCAGATGGCGCGGAAGTGCGCCTCGTTCGACGGCCGCACCTCAAGCCCCGCAGGCATCGGCGCCGGATCGATTGGCGCGGCGAGGTCGCGCACCATATCGTACCCGAAGCGCACCGGTTTGTAGTTCTTGCTTCGCAGCAACGCATGCGTGTTCTGTTCGCTATCCATCGCAAACGAAGCGAGGTACCGGGGTCCATCCTCCGGATGCCCGGCTGCGATCTCGCGCAGGCGGCGCTCGTTCCAGTGCAGCATGGCCGAACCAATGCCTTTGCGCCGCCATTCGCCCAACATGAATCCGAAAAGCATGTAGATACGGTCGCCCTCGGTCTCCTTCCACCACGTTGTGCGGCTGTACGCGATTACTTCCCCGTCCACTTCTGCGAAGAGCATATCCTTGTATGGATCGCAATTCGTGAGGTGCGTGTAGTAGTGTCGCAACGCTGCCAGCGTGTCGCTGCGCTCGATGCCGTCGGCGAGCTTGGAAGCGTTGAGTACCGCAAGCATGTGCGGATAGTCGGCCTCGCCCCGGAAGTGTCGAAACGTCAGGCCGGGTATAGGCGGGGCGTTCGACAGAGCTATCGTGTTTCGCTGCTGTTCAGTTGCAATCATCCGGTCTTCCTCAGCTCTTCTGCCCGCATCATCCGGAGATCGCGTTCGCGATGGGTCAGACGGTGGAACGTCACCATCGCAAAGACGATGCCTTCGATAACCCACCAGGCGATGGCGATCGGGATCAGCAGGTTCAGCCAGCGCCCGGAGTGCAGGTAGAAGTGCAGGTCTTGTGGCGCAAGCACGTAACGGCCATTCTCCGGCCGGACATAAAATCCAGTCATCTGGTCTGTCGTACGATCCTCGAACAGATACACAAGATATCCGGTCGCGTCGCTGGGCCGCTCCGAATAGAAATACATGTCCGGGTTGGCGGGCACGTCTTCCGGATTGCGCAGCCCCTGCAGCGCGGCGATCGTCTTGGTATCTCCGGTTTGGATAGCAGGCTCCAGCGCGAGCACGATCTTGCCCGGTACATTGAACCGCGATCTATATTCCGGCGTGAAATATGCCGCGTCGTAACGTCCGGTTGTTTTCAACAACGCCCACGATACATACAGCCCGCCGGAAAGCACGGGGATGAGCGCGATACTGAGAAACCACTTCCAGTTGAGTAGTTTTCCTTGTTCCATTGCCTTGCTTTCTCCTGAAAGTTTCAGTCAACCAAATCACTCCAACCAGACGGTGATAAATTCATTTTCTCCTCCTCTCGTGCGCGGCCTGATAAAACAAAAGGCCGCGGTAGGTCCACGGCCAGTTCCGGTAGAGCGCGCAAGGCGCTCGTGATCAAAAAAGGCCGTGGACGACGGTGCGCCACGGCCTCAGATGCGACTACTTTACGTAATCTAGCAGGCTGGAAGCGCACTCGTCCAATAAGCGACAGCGTCGATACCATTCAAGGTCCGCAGCATGTCCATGGCAAGCTTTGTAAAACTCATTGTCGGGCGCTCCTTTCGTAAGATTTACGCGGCGGTGGGCTTGTGCCGGCGCGAGGGAAAGTGTAACACATTGGACGGATGAACGTCAACCGTCGGCCAATTTCAACCTCCATCGGCGCGGACGGCGTTTATGAAATCAGCCAGTAGCCCATAGGCCGTCTGCGCCGGGCCGGGATTGTGTCCGACAATTGTCAGACCCTTGAGCGTGTCCAGCTCGAACGCGACCGCCGAGGACGTCCCATCCAGCTGCGAAAGTGGGTCGGTTTCCGGCAGCGCGACGGGCTGCACCGACACGCGCGCACCCGCCTCCGTACGTTCGCCGATACAGAGCAGTTTAATGCGCTCCCCGCGCCCCACGGCGGCCTGTACTTCCTCCGGATTGACCGCGCCGATCCCGGTCCGTTCGACCTCGCCCGGCGCTACCGGCACATCCATAAGCACGGTCGCCAGTGCGGAGGCTTTTACGGCCGCATCCCAGCCGTCCACATCGGCAGAGGGGTTTGCTTCGGCGATGCCCATGTCCTGCGCGATCTTGACTGCTTCGTCGAACGATCGCCCTTGCTCCATTTTGGTCAAGATCAGATTGGTCGTCGAGTTGAGCACGCCGCGAAAACGCACAACTTTAGACGTCGGCAGTCCTTCGCGGAAGGTCGAAAAAATCGGCGTGCCATCCATGACGGCCGCTTCGAAATAGAAGCGCCGCCCCTGGGCTGCAGCCAAATCGCGCAGCTCGCGGTAGGCATGTACTACCGGACCTTTGTTGGCGGTGATGACATGCATACCGGCCTTGAGCGCGGCGCGGCAATAGTCCAGCGCGGGCTGGCCGGTGTCCGGGTTCAGATACGAAAGTTCCACCAGCACATCCGCGCCACTGCGTGCGATGAAGGCAGGCACATCGGCTACCGCAGCGCCGGTATGGAACTGGTCCAGCGCGCCGCCGCTTTCGAGGCGTTCCGCAGCAGCCAGCACGTCGATCCCGGCCGGATCGATTGCGATGCCGTGGCTGCGGGTTGCCAGCCCCACGACGGTATAGTCGATACCCAGTTCGTCGTGCAGTTCGGCCTGCTTCCGAGCGAGCAGCCGCGCCAGCGCCCGGCCGACATTGCCGTATCCGATGAAGGCAAGTTTGGATAATGTTATTGGGGATCCCCGATCAGAGGGGCGGCCACGGATAATTGCGTCCGGGGCCCGGGCGTGGGAAACACCCGCTTTCAAGTAACGCACGCGTGCGGCGGCGGATGGCCTCGACTTCGCGCACGGAAAGCAGGGCGTGCAAGCTCGGGACCAGGTCGCTGCCGTCCGCGAACAAAGCTTCAAATGCTTTCATTTCGGCCAGCATCTCGTCCGGCACTGGCAGCCCGGCGAAGTCCCAGATCACCGTCCGCAACTTGTAATCGGCGTGGAAACAAATCCCGTGGTCGAGCAGCCAGAGCCGCTGGTTGGAATCAATGATGACGTGTCCCCCTTTCCGGTCGGCGTTGTTTGTAATGTAATCGAAGAGCACCACGCGGTGCAGTTTCAATTTGCGCTCCCCGCTGAAGTTGAAATAGTGCTCGTTGGGATCGAAGTCGATGAAGAGTTGAACTGAACCAGCGCCGTGCGGCCCATCGCGGTAGACCGTTGGCGGTACGAATCCCCAGCCAAGCTTCTCACTCACGAAATAGGCCGCGACCTCGCGCTTGCCGAGCGTGCCGGGTGGAAAGTCCCACAGCGGACGCTCGCCGCGGTCGGGTTTATAGACGGCCGGGAATTGGAGATCGCTGCTGCGGATCGTGACGAGAAACGTATAGTTCGAGCCCCAGGGCAGCAACCCTTGCAGCTCGAGATCGCCCCGGCCCAGCGCGGCCAGCGCCGCCGGGGTTGACAGCACACGCGCGGCGGAGTCGCCGACATCCGGGTCCGGGGCGGTCATGCAGGTGGATTAGTGTTGGTGGCCGTTCCGGCGGGGGCAGAAATGTCCTTCGGGTTCCATGGGCTGCAGGCAATTGCCACAGATCGGACGCCCCTGCGCTGCCACCTGCGAGCCGTATGCGCCCATACTCAACATCTGCGAGCGGCTTGCCCACAGGCGTGCGCTGGACGAATCCGCCTCATCGCCGTCTTCCTCGTCTACCAGTTCCTGGGCCACCAGCACCAACAAATCGTTCTCGGCGTCGTAGCCCAGGCCCATCTGACCGACACGGAACAACGGCTCCAGCGGCTCTTCTAATTCCATTTCTGCTTCGAGGTAGTCGACCACGGCGACGGGCAGATCGGGGAATTTCTCCTGCAACTCCGTAACAAACTGCTCGATGCCGGCTGCGAGTTGTTGCACCTGAAATTTCTCACAGAGCAACGTGACAATCTCGTCGTCCTTGCGCGCCTGGATGTAAAACGTGCGTTTGCCGGGCGGTCCCACACAATTGGCTGTAATGCGCGTGACCGGACTCAGTTCGATCTCCTGCCCCATGCTACGTCGCTTCCGGCAGCGGCACAGCCTGGTTGATGCGCGTGACCATCGGCGTGCCGGCCGACACGTGGACCGCGGATATCGAAGCCGTGCCAATATAAATACGCTGAAACAAGTCGAGCGGCATGCCCAGATAATGCGCCAGTATCATCCTGATAACATCGCCGTGCGAGAAAACCGCAACCAATTGCTTGCGATGGCCGGCGGCAATCTCTTCCACGGCCTCCACCGCGCGCGCCTGTACAGCCCGCATCGTCTCGCCGCCGGGGAACTGGGCAGCGGTGGGACGCTGCTGGAGCACGGGCCACAGCTTGCGCCGCCGCAACACTTTCAGGCTCTTCCCCTGCCAGGTTCCATAGCGCACCTCGCCAATTCCTTGACACTTCTTGACCTGCAAATGCTTGGCTTCGGCGAGCGGTCGGGCTGTCTCCAGCGTGCGGACAAGCGGGCTGGAGTAGATGGCTTTGATGGGGAACCGGGCCAGATGCTCTGCCAGCGCCGCGGCCTGCCTGCGGCCAGCATCATTTAAATGCACTCCTGGTATCCAGCCGGCGAGCTTGCCCTTTTTCGTAAACTCATTCTCGCCATGCCGGATCAGCAGGATATGAGCCATATGCGCGATTCTACCACGTATCCCACCGCAAGACTTCGGCGAGCTGCTGCCGACCCTCCTTGCGCGGCGGCCGTGCGGTCGTATCTTCGGCCGGATATCCGAATGAAACCGCAACGCGGATATGCCAGTCCTCTGGAAACTGCAACAGCTCGCGCGCGCGTTCGGGTTCGTAGATCGTCGCCATGACGGTGCCGATGCCATGTTGCCAGGCTTCCAACACCATGTTCTGGACGGCGCGGCCGGCGTCAAACATGATCGACCAGCGCTGCGCCGGATCGAAGGTGAGCACGGCCACAGCGAAGGCCGCGCCCGCCAGATGGCCGGCATAGGTGCCACACTCCGATAGCCACACCAGCGCCGACCGGTCGCGCACGAGGATGAATTTCCACGGCTGCATATTCTTGGCGCTGCCTGCCAATCGTCCTGCATTGACAATGTCGAGTACTACTTCCTCCGGCACCGTCTGATCAGTGAACTTGCGAACCGCGCGGCGCGTGCGAATGGCCGTATGAACGTCCATACTGTGAACTCCTTCAGGGATTCGGTGAACGGCTGAGATAATAAGTGTACCTGAATGGGCACGCAACTATGCACCGCGAAACCGCGAAGCTATAATCACGCGCCATGAGCTTCTTGCTGGGCCTCATCAACGAATTCGTCGCGCCCCTGGACGGCGAGCGGAAAGCCACCGTTCTCGACAGTCTGAGTCAGGCTTCATCCCCGGGGTTTGACTTCTTTCTGCTCATCATCCTGTCGGCCACGATCGCCACATTGGGTCTGATAACCGATAGCGCCGCTGTCATCATCGGGGCGATGCTGGTCGCCCCGCTCATGTCACCCATCCTCAGCGTCAGCATTGCCTCCATCACCGGCAACCAATTGCTGTTCCGGCGCGCGACTACGGCGCTGGTTCAGGGCGCCGTGGTCGCGGTGCTGCTCGCTACGGTGCTGAGTTGGCTTACAAATGTATTGCCGTTCAACATTCTTGAAGGCTTGCCCGGCGAAGTTCTGGCCCGCACGCGCCCCAGCCCATTCGATCTGATCATTGCGCTGGCCGGCGGCGGCGCAGCGTCGTATGCACTTTCACAAAAGCAACTTTCGGCGGCGCTGCCCGGCGTGGCGATCGCCACAGCTCTGATGCCGCCCTTGTGCACCATCGGCATCGGAATCTCACTGGCCGAGTGGTCTGTCGCCGGCGGCGCATTGCTGTTGTTTGTGACGAACCTGGCCTCCATCGGCTTTGCCGGCATCATTGTGTTTTTCGTGCTCGGATTCAGGCCGAACATTCACCAGCAAACCTGGCACGGACTTCCCATCAGCCTCATCGTCGCCGCGATTCTGGTTGCGGTTGTCTCGATCCCGCTGGTCACGCTGGCAATTCAATTCGTGGAGGAAGCGCAGCAGCGTCAGACGGTGGAAGACGCCGTGCATGGGGAGCTGGCGGAGATTGAGGGCGTGGAATTGGTATCGCTCGACTGGAATCTCAACGCCGACCGTTCGTTGGATATGGAAATCCAGGTGCGCTCCATCAGCACATCAACATTGAACTACGATACTACAATACGATTGCAGCGAGGCATTGCGACGCGCTTGCAGCGCACGGTTGCGCTCGTGATCGACGTCATCCCAGAAGCGCGGCTGGACCCGCTCGTCCCCCCCCCCCCGACGCCCACGCCCACGCCCACATCCACCAACACGCCCGGCCCGACGCCCACGCCGACCGCATCGCGCACGGCCACGCCGCTACCGACGCTCACTCCGTCTGCAACCCCGACGCTGACGAACACACCCCTGCCGACGACGACCCCGACCGCCCTCGAAGCTGTCGTGTTGTTGCCCGATCCCACACAGCAGAGCGTGATTGAATTCCGGCGCTCTCCGGGCGGCGCGATTCTCGACGTCATCGCACACGGGACTCACCTCGACCTGCTCTTCAACGAAGTCGCGATTGGCGGGACAGTGTGGGTCGAAGTGATACTGCCGGATGGACGTCAGGGCTGGGTCGTCTCCGACGCCGTCGCCGCGGTCACGGCCACCCCGACTACGACGCCCACGCCGGAACCAGCGGTGCTGCTGGCGCCCAATGCGACTGTTCAGCCTCGAATCGCCGTACGGCGTTCGCCGGGCGGTGCAATTATCGATTTCGTGGCGCACGGCGCCGACGTGGCGCTCTACTTCGACGAGGACGTCCGCGGCAACACCACCTGGGCGCATGTGCGTTTGACGGACGGGCGCGAAGGCTGGGTGGAAGCCGGCCTGGTTGCGGCGCTTACCCTGACGCCGGAACCCACGGCGACCGCGACGCCGTGACGAGCGCTTTTCATTGGGGAGGGAACATGAAACGCACATTGACACTACTCGCCAGCATGGCGGTTGCGCTGGCAGCCTGCAGCCCCCAGCCGGAACCAGCGCAGGAAGCGGCTGCGCCGGCCGTCGCGTCAACAGCGACGACCGCACCAGCGACACCCCTTCCACCCTCCATTACGCCAGAACCTACTCCGGTACCCGACACGCCCGCCGCTGAGCCATCTGCCACACTGCGGCTGGACCCGCGCGTCGGGTTTGGCGAAACGACGGACGTCGCATTTTCGACGGAGGATGATCTGACGCTGGCCGGAACGATGTATGGAGAGGGCACCACCGCCGTCATCCTGGCGCACATGCGCCCCACCGACCGCCAGAGCTGGGCGCCTTTCGCGGAGACGCTGGCCGCGCAGGGGTATGCTGTGCTGACGTTCGACTTTCGCGGTTACGGGGATTCAGAAGGCTCGAAAGACCTGGCGGTGATGGACCGTGATGTCCGAGCTGCCGTGAACTATCTGCATTCAAAGCACGCCGCCGGCCACATCATTCTCATCGGCGCGAGCATGGGCGGCACCTTCCTGACCGGCGCGCTCGGTGACGAAACCGTCGTCGCGGCGGTGATCATTTCCAGTCCTACGGGTCTCGACGGCTTCGAAGTGGACCCGGCCAGCCTGGCGCGGGAAGACCAGCCCAAGCTATTTATCGCTGCACAGGACGACCAGCCCTACGCGGATATGGTCGCCGCAATGTACGCGCAAAGCGCCGGGGCGGCGGAACTTGTATTGCTCGATGGCAACGGCCACGGCACCTTCATGTTTGATCTGCCACAGGGGCCGGAATTGGAGGCGTTGCTGTTGGATTTCGTGGCAACGAACGCGGGTTAGCGAGCCGGAAGGACTGTTCGCCGCAGAGACTCGGACATGACGTTGCGCGTAGCCGTCACAGCGCGGGTAGATGAACGACCTCAGGTTGCGGATGGGGGGAGCCCGTCCGCGGTGTGGGCGATGGCGTCTGCCAGTCGGGCGTCGGCAGCGGGGAGAACCGTGCGCAGGTCGAAGACCACCCGTTCATCGTGGATGCGCGCGATCACGTTGCGAGCGCGCAGCGCGCGGGCGAACTGGTCGGGGCGGGGCGCGCGCACGGCCACCAGCCGCGTAGGCAACGTTTCTTCTGGGAGGCTGCCGCCGCCCACGGTCGATTCGCCGGGGATGACAGCGATTTCCAAACCCGCATGCGATTCGAGTGCAGCAGCCAGCGCACGGGCGCGCGCTTCCACCACGTCCATCGCCATGCTGATCATGCGCCAGACTGGAATCTGTTCCGTCGCTTCGTCGCGCAGGTAATGCAGAATCGTCGCCGAAAGTGCGGCCAGACACAGTTTGTCGGGCCGTACGGCGCGGGTCAGCGGATGGCGGGCTAACTTCCGAATGAGGTCGGCGCGCCCGACGATGACGCCCGCCTGCGGGCCGCCCAACAACTTGTCGCCGGAGAAACACACGATGTCGGCGCCGGCGGCGAGGCTCTCCTGCACGGTCGGTTCGTGGCCGAGGCCGTAAGCCGCCGTGTCGAGCAGCGCGCCCGAGCCGAGGTCGTCCACTACCGGCAGGTCGTGCAGCCGTCCGAATGCTACCAGTTCATCCAAAGACGGTTCGGTGGTGAAGCCGACGATGCGAAAGTTGCTATGGTGCGCGCGCATGAGCAAGCCAACGCGGTTCGCCTCGTCGGCGACGGCCTGTTCGAAATCTCTCAAGTGCGTGCGGTTGGTGGCGCCGACTTCGACCAGCTTCGCACCAGACTGTTTCATGATGTCGGGGATGCGAAAACCGCCGCCGATCTCGATGAGCTGGCTGCGCGAAATGACGACGCCTTTGCGCTTCGCGAATGCAGTCAGGATCAGCAGCAGCGCCGAAGCGTTGTTGTTGACGACCAGCGCGCTTTCCGCGCCGGTGAACTGGCAGATCAAGTCGGCGGCATGCTCGGACCGCGCGCCACGCTTGCCGCGCTGGAGGTCATATTCGAGCGTGTTGTAGTCTTGCGCTACGGCCTGCACGGCAGCCCGGGCGGCAGCCGAGAGCGGTACGCGCCCGAGATTCGTGTGAATGATCACGCCCGTCGCGTTGATGACGGGATGCAGGCTCGGCGCGGTGTGCGCTGCCAGCCAATCGGCGGCTGCGGATGCCAGCGAATCTTCACTCGGATCAGGGCGGCGCTGACCGTGGAGAATCGAATTGCGGGCGGCCTCCAGTACAGCGCGGGCGGCCGCGAGCGTCAGCGGGCGGCCATAATCGGCTTGCAGCGCCCGCACGTCCGGACGCTGCAGCAGCGCATCCACGGACGGCAGCGCTCGCAGGGCCTCATCCTTCATCGATATCCTTGGGCTCCACGCGGCTGCGCTCACGCAGTTCTATGAACCATTCGATGGCAATCAAGGCGAACGCCAGCAACAATCCGGTGGCCACATTGAGCGCGCGGCCGATGCGCAACCATGTCACGGTCGCGCCAAAAATGCCGACCCAGGTCGCGCGCCGCAACAGCACAGCCGCCAGAACAGGCTCGCTCCCGAAGCGCCGGTTGAGATAGCGCATGAATGGCACAGCCGTCCCGGTGAGCGCGAGCAGGAGCAATACGAAAAAGACCCAGATCGGTCCCGGCGTCGGGATGACATTAAACACCAGCACATACAACC
>JBHHUI010000017.1:0-12620 GCA_046753805.1 Anaerolineales bacterium | reverse complement strand
GCGTCGGCGGGTAGGCTGTTTGCGCCTCCAGAAAGGCGTCCCATTCGGCTGCCGATAGCGCGGAGGTCACGGCGGCATTATACCAATTCGGATTTAATCGGTGCGAGTTTGACAACTGTTAACCGCCATGCTATCATCTGCGACGTTTGTCACAAACACCACCAAAACACTGATAAGCAAGCGGCGGCGTGAACTTCACGCCGCTTGATACGGGGAGCAATACATGCTGAATGACTGGCTTTATGTAGCTCTTTTCATGCCATTCGTCATTGTAATGCCGGCCGCGCCGATTATCATCGCGCGCTTCATTACGGCCCCCAAGAAACCCAATGCACTCAAGCACGAAACCTACGAATGTGGTATGGAAACGGTCGGCGACACCTGGGTGCAATTCAAAGTGCAGTATTACATTTTTGCGCTGGTGTTCGTCATATTCGATGTCGAGACGGTTTTCTTGTTTCCGTGGGCGGTTGCATACAAGCAAATGTCGCTGTTCGCCGTCTTTGAAGGCATCTTGTTCATATTGATACTTGCCGGCGGTCTCGTTTATGTCTGGCGCAAAGGTGCGCTTGAGTGGGTGTAACTTGTCCGTAACATCGCTGCGCCCAGCCCGATGAGTGCGCCGCCCGCCCTGCGCTCACCGCTGCCGTAGTGTGGCTCGGGGGAGTTGCCGGCGGGGGCGTTACTTCAAACGGTCAGACTTACGGTTCCAGCCGCACTTGTTCTCAATGTTTCTTTTTCGCAACCGCTACATCCTGTCTCCGCAATCTTTACTGGGGCTTCTGAGGAGTTAGGCATGCCGCCTTTCGATCCCGGCAATTTCCTCGACTGGGCTTACGACGTCCTCGGCTGGTACCTCGGCACACTCGGCTGGCAGTCCGGTCTCGTGCTGGTCTTGCAGAAGGCCGTCGCCGCGCTCGTGCTGGCAAACTTTGCATTGCTCACGCCGATCTTCACGATCTGGCTGGAACGCAAAGTTGCCGGGCGCATTCAGGACCGCATTGGCCCGAACCGGGTCGGTCCCTACGGGCTATTCCAGAGTTTCGCAGACCTGCTCAAGCTGCTCACCAAGGAAGACATTACGCCCGCGGGCGCCGACAAGATCGTGTTCAATATTGCTCCGGTGCTGGCCGTGTTGGCCATCGCTTCGATTTGGACGGTGATCCCGTTCGCGTCCACGATGGTCGGCGCTAATCTGAACGTGGGCGTGATCTACAGCGTTGCCATCGGCGCGTTGGGCACGCTGGCGATCATGATGGGTGGCTGGTCGAGTAATAACAAATATGCGCTGCTGGGTGCGTTCCGGACGGTGGCATTGCTCGTCTCTTACGAGGTGCCGCTGTTGCTCGCGCTGCTCGTCCCCACCATGCTGGCCGGGTCGATGGGCATCAACGATATTGTCACCGCGCAGCATGTGTGGTTCGTCGTCGCTGCGCCGGTCGCGGCGTTGCTGTTCTTTGTCTCCAGCCTGGCCGAGATCGGCCGCACGCCATTCGACCTGGTCGAAGCAGAAAGCGAAATCGTAGCCGGCTTCCATATTGAATACACCGGCATGAAGTTTGGCATCTGGTTCCTGGCAGAATTTCTCCACGCCTTCACCATCGGCGCGCTGACTGCGGTGTTGTTTCTGGGTGGTTGGCGCGGGCCGCTGGTGGACCAGATTCCGGTGCTCGGCGTGGTCTATTTTCTGGCGAAGACCTATGTGGTGTACTTTGTGGTCATGTGGGTGCGTTCGACCTTGCCGCGCATTCGCATCGACCACATGAACAGCCTCAATTGGAAGTTTCTTGTGCCGCTTGCCCTGGCCACGATTGTGCTGACGGCTGTTGTAGATAAGCTGATTCCGGCCGGCGCCTCAGACGCCTTGCGCGCGCTGGCGCTTTTCGGCGCCAATGTGCTGCTCGTGCTCGCGACGCTCGGCCTGCTGCGGCGCTATTCGCAAGGCCTGCGCGCAGCCGAAGCGGCGGCGAACCGCCCGGTTCCGACCGGCGAAACAGAGCCCGTCGGTGCACACTGAATCTTTTTGCGGAATGACGAACGAGAGTTCGGATTGGTGCGCCCGGCTTGCGCCGCCCACTCTAACTCTTATTGCTGACTGAATATCGGAACCTGACCCATGACTCCAGCCCAGGTCATTTTTCTCGTAACGGCGGCCGCCGCCGTTGTGTCCGCCGTGCTTGTCGTTACGGTGCGAAACCTGATCCACGCGGCGCTGCTGTTGATCGTCACTTTGTTCAATGTGGCGGTTGTTTTCGTGTTGCTCGAAGCCAGCTTTTTGGCTGCCGTGCAGCTCGTGTTGTACATCGGCGCCATATCTATTCTGATCATCTTTGCCGTCATGCTGACGCGACGGGTTATGCAGGACATCGGCCCGCAGACAAACCGAAATTGGTGGGTAGGGGCGCTTTTTGCTGCCCTCCTGTTCGCAGCGTTGGCCAGTGTGATGTTGCAAGCCGATTGGGCCGGCGAGGCGGTTGTGGATCTCTCCGCCAAACTGAACCTGCTTGGACGCAGTCTGGTCACTCCGGATCAGTTCGTGCTGCCCTTCGAGGTAGCGTCCGTGCTCTTGATCATTGCACTGATCGGCTCCATTGCAATCGCATGGTCGGGGAAGGAAAACGCGTGATGCGTGATGCGTGCGGCGTGCAGGACTGCACCAGGTCGGGCCGACTCGGCTTGGCGGGACTGTGCGCTCTACGAGGACTGCTATGATCCCACTCTCCTGGTACCTTCTGCTCGCCGCCGCCCTGTTCTGCATTGGGCTGTACGGTGTTCTTGCGCGGCGGAATGCCATCGCCATCCTGATGGGCATCGAGTTGATGCTGGTGGCGGCCATCGTGAACGTCGTGGCGTTCTGGCGTTATGGCGACGTCGCCAACATCACCGGGCAGGTGTTTGCGGTGGTGATCTTTGCCATCGCGGCGGCCGAGGCGGCGGTCGGCCTGGCGTTGGTCATCGCCGTTTACCGGCACCGACAGTCGGTCGTGGCCGAAGAGATGGATTTGCTCAAATGGTAACGAAGTTAGAGTAAGGAGTTAGAGATAGGGTGATTCCGGCGTGTTCACTCTAACTCCAGTCTCTAACTCTAACTGGTACAGCTATGGACCAAAACACATTATTTGCCTGGCTCATTCCGGCTCCACCGCTGGCGGCGTTCTTTCTGATCGTGCTGCTGGTAAATCGTTCCAAATGGCTCAGCCACACGGTGGCAATCGCCGCCATTGGTATATCGCTGGTACTGAGTTGGACAATCGTTTTCCGGGCGGTCTTTGGCGGCCTGCAACTGGGCGAGCAGCCCCTTGCCAGCAGCGTGCCGTGGCTACCCACTGGAGATACCGCGCTCAACATGGGTGTAGCGGTCGATCCGCTCACCGTGGTGATGCTCTTCTTCGTGCCGCTGGCCTGCTTCCTCATTATTCTCTACAGCGTCGGCTACTCCAATTACGGCAAAGCGCGCGACGACCACGACGTGCCGGGCAGCCCGCCGCACAACGGCGTCGAGCCGCTCTATTCGCGTTTCTTCGCGTTCCTGTCGCTCTTCGCTGGTGCAATGCTCGTGCTCACAGTGGCCGACAATCTGCTCTTGCTGTTTATCGGTTGGGAGATCATGGGCCTGTGCTCGTACCTGCTGATCGGCTTCTGGTATGGACGCAACTACGCCGACCCAAACCAGACCACGCCGCGTCAGGCCGCCGTCAAAGCGTTCATGACCACGCGCGTGGCCGATGTGGTGATGTTGCTCGGCATTGTGTATCTGTTTTCCCTCACCGGTACGCTCAACTTCCGCGACATTTTCTTTAATGAAGGAACGATGGACCTGCTGGTGAATACCCCGGCTGTGCTGGCGGTCGGCGGATTGGCAGCGTCACATCTAATCGGGTTGCTTCTGTTCGCGGGCACCGTTGGCAAGAGCGCCCAGTTCCCGTTGCACGTATGGCTGCCCGATGCAATGGAAGGGCCGACTCCTGTCAGTGCGATGATCCATGCCGCTGCGATGGTTTCGGCGGGTGTGTACATGGTGGTGCGCATCTTCCCACTCCTGTCGGCCGGTGCGGAGCACGGCGGCAACCCAGCGCTTAGCACCATGGCGGCCGTGGGAGCGTTTACGGCGCTGTTCGCTGCGACCATCGCCGTGGCGCAGAACGACGTGAAGCGCGTGCTCGCGTATTCGACCATCAGCCAGCTTGGCTACATGGTGGCGGCGCTGGGCATTGGCGCCTACATCGCAGCGGCGTTCCACCTGATGACCCATGCCTTTTTTAAGGCGCTGTTGTTCATGGGTTCCGGTTCGATCATCCACGGCGTCGAGCACGGGCAGCACCATTCGCATGAGGAGCTCGACCCACAGGATATGCTAAACATGGGTGGGCTGCGCCGGCGCATGCCGGTTACGTTCTGGACGTTCCTCATCGGCGGGTTCTCCCTGGCCGGCTTTCCGTTTATTACGGCGGGGTTCTGGTCGAAGGACGAAATACTCGCTGACGCGTTCGCAAACGGGCACGGGGTCGTGTTCATTGTGCTGCTGCTGGCGGCGTTCCTGACGGCTTTCTACACCATGCGCCAGATCGTGCTTACGTTCCTGGGCGAGGCTCGCACCGAGAGCGCGGCCCACGCGCACGAGAGCACCTGGACGATGACGCTCCCGCTGGTCGTGCTGTCGTTCTTTGCCATCTTTGCCGGGTTCGTAGGGGTGCACCCGCAATTTCCGGGGCTGGGCGCCTTGCTCGGCTCCAGCCCGCTCGAGCGCTTCCTGATCGAGTCATTGCCGCATCACATTGAAGGTTTTGCGTTCGATTGGACGCCGGTGCTGTTGTCGGTCGTGGCCGGGCTCGGCGGTCTGGGCCTGGGATGGCTCGTTTACGGGTGGAAGCCCCTTGCCAGGGGGCAACCCGACCCGCTTGTGAGCGCGCTTGGGCCGGTGCATTCGATGCTGCAGAACAAATACTATGTGGATGAGCTATATCGCTTCCTGTTCGTGCGGCCGGCGCAGTGGATATCGGCGACGTTTACTTTCCGTTGGGTAGACCGGGGCCTGATCGATGGCATCCTGCACGCCATTGCACTGGTCGCGTTCAACATCGGCACGTGGGCGCGAAAATTTGACATCTGGGGCATCAACTACCCGCCGGACCGCCTCGGCGACGGCGTGAAGGTGGTGGGGCGTTCGTTCCGGGCGCTGCAGACCGGCCGGATCCAGAACTATTTACTGGTTTCGGTGGCGGCTGTGCTGGCGCTTGGGGGAGTGTTCTACTATTACCTGTTCTTGACCCCGTAATTGGTAATTACCAGTTACCATTTGCCAACTGCAAACTACTCATGCAATTCATTGCCGATCACCTTCTCACGCTAATCCTCTTCGCCCCCCTCGCCGGAGCGGTTGCGGTCATGCTGACGCCGGGGGACCAGAAGCGCGCCGTCCGGTGGGTGGCGTTGTTGGGCAGTCTCGTTCCGCTCGGCCTCGCAATCACGTTATGGTTCAGCTACAACGCGACCGGCGGCGGCTTCCAATTCGAAGAGCAGGCCACCTGGTATGCGGCCATTAACGCCAGCTACCATCTGGGGGTCGATGGTATCAGCGTGCCCATGATTCTGTTGACGACACTGCTCGTGCCGCTCGGTATCCTCACTTCGTTCGGCATCGAGGATCGCGTGAAGGTGTTCATGGCGCTCTTCCTGATGCTGGAGAGTGGCATGTTGGGCGTGTTCATGGCGCTCGACCTGATCTTGTTCTTCCTGTTCTGGGAAATCGGACTTGTTCCGATGTACTTCATGATCAGCCTGTGGGGCAGCGAAAAGGGCGAACGCGATGTGGCCGGGCGCAAAGTGCCGGCGCGCACCTACGCGTCGTTCAAGTTCATGGTGTACACCATGGCCGGTTCGCTCGGTTTATTGCTTGCCATCCAATTGATCGGCCTGACGGCGGGCACGTTCGACATGGTGGAACTATTCAAGGTCTGGCCGGCCTTCAACGTGCGTGTTTTTGAAGGCGTCTCGATTGGGACGGTCAAGACGATTGCGTTCTGGGCTTTTGTCATTGCCTTTCTCATCAAGGTGCCGGTTTGGCCCTTCCACACGTGGTTGCCGGACGCGCACACCGAGGCGCCGACGGCCGGCTCGATGATCCTGGCCGGCGTGCTGCTCAAGCTGGGCGCCTATGGCTTGCTGCGGCTCGTGCTCCCGCTGTTCCCGGAACAGGCGCAGGCGGCCGCGCCGTTTATCGCGTTCCTGGCCATGTTGGCAATTGTGTTGGGCGCGCTGGCGGCTTACGGCCAGACGGATTTCAAACGGCTGGTGGCGTACTCATCCATTAACCACATGGGCTTCGTCGTCCTCGGCATCGCGGTTGCGGCTTGGGCATACGGCGCGCGAAGCGACGGCGCGCAGCTCAGCGCTACGATCGCCGCAAGCGGAGCTGTGCTCCAGATGTTCAACCACGGGTTGTCAGCGGCGGCCATGTTCTTCCTGGTGGGCGTAGTCTATGAGCGCGCGCATACCCGCGACCTGAACGAATTGGGCGGCGGCATCTGGCAACTGGCGCCCGTGTATGGCGGCATTCTGATCTTCAGTTCGCTGGCCTCGCTCGGACTGCCGGGCCTCAACGGGTTTGTATCCGAATTTGCCATCGTGCGCGGCTCCTGGCCGGTGTTCACGGTGATCACGGCCATCAGCATGTTCGGGCTTCTATTCACCGGCGCGTACATTCTCAAAGGTATCCAGAAAGTGCTGCACGGCCCGCGTAACGAGCAGTGGGCCGGTCACGGCATGGAGATCAACACGCGTGAAGTCGTAGTGGTGGCGCCGCTCATGGCGCTGATGCTGCTCATCGGCGTGTGGCCGTGGTGGATCATGAACGTAATTAACGAGACGATCAAGCGACTCGTCGCCTAGCGGTAATTGGCAATGGGTAATTGGCGATTTGCAATTACTGATTACCAGTTATTGGTTTCGATCTGAACGCACTTATGAACTTTCCCTTTCTCTCCGTAATCACATTTACGCCGCTCACTATTGGCCTGCTCTTGCTGCTTTTCCCCGCGGACCGCAAGACAGAAACCCGGATGGCAGCGCTGGCCGGCGCCGTGATCACGCTGGCGCTCTCGGCGTGGATCTATTTCACCTACGATATGAGCGCCGGCGGGTACCAGTTTGTCGAGCGAGCGGTGTGGATCGAGCCGCTCGGCATTTCGTACTACATGGGCGTGAACGGCATCAGCCTGCCCCTCGTGCTGCTGACCGGCATCGTGATCGTCACCGGCGTGCTCATTTCATGGGGCATTGACGACCGGCCGCGTGAGTTCTTCGCCTTCCTGTTCGTCCTGGCGACGGGTGTGTTCGGCGTGTTCGTTTCGCTCGACCTGTTCCAGTTGTTCTTCTTTTACGAGATCGCCGTCTTTCCAATGTACCTGCTGATCGCGATCTGGGGTTGGAAGAAGACCCGCGAATACGCAGCGATGAAGTTGACGCTGTACCTCTTCATCGGTTCCATTATTGCGTTGATCGGCGGCCTGGCCATGTACTTCACGTCCGGCCTGGGCACCTTCGATATGCTGGCGCTGCAGGAGGCGGGGTTCTCAGCCGGGTTTCAGCGGTTGTGGTTCCCGTTCGTGTTCCTCGGCTTTGCGGTGCTGGCAGGCATCTTCCCCTTCCACAACTGGAGCCCGGACGGACACGTGGCGGCCCCGACGGCGGTGTCGATGTTCCATGCGGGTGTGCTGATGAAGCTGGGCGCGTTCGCCGCCTTGCGCGTTGGCATCATGTTGCTGCCGGAGGGCGCGAAGTTTTGGATGCCGCTGATCGTCTTCCTGGCGCTGGTCAACGTCGTCTACGGCTCGTTCATCGCCATGGTGCAGACAGACTTTAAGTACGTCATCGGATTCTCGTCCGTGTCGCATATGGGTTTGGTAACGCTGGGCTTCGCCACCCTGAACGAGTTGGGCTACATCGGCGCATCGTTGCAGATGTTCTCCCACGGCGTAATGACAGCGCTCTTCTTCGCTTGCGTCGGCATGGTGTACGACCGCGCACACACACGTGACATTCCAGTGCTGGGCGGCTTTGCGAAGAAGATGCCCTGGGTGGCCGTCGCATTCATCGTCGGCGGCCTCGTCTCGATGGGCATGCCCGGCTTCTCGGGCTTCATTGCCGAACTGCCTATCTTCCTCGGGGCCTGGCGCGCGGGTCAGACGCTGAGCGATTTCTTCGTCGCGCCGTATTATGCCTGGATTGCGATCATCTCAGCCGTCGCAATTGTGATCACGGCAGCGTACATTCTGCGGCTCGTACAGAAGGTCTTTTTCGGCCCCATGCCCGAACGCTTCGTGCACGAGGTGGGCGATGTGACCGCACTCGACAAGGTGGCTGTATCGTTCCTGGCTGTAATCCTGATTCTGCTTGGATGGTTCCCGGCATTGATGGCCCCGCTGGTTCAGTCCGGCGTATCCAATGTAATGGCCATCCTCGGAGGTGCATGAGTGAGCTATTCCAGCTTCCAACCCGCTGACTTGCTCGCCATCCTGCCGGAGATGGTGCTGGTGCTGCTGGCCGGACTGGTGATGACAATGGACGTGGCCCGGCTGACCAACCGGCGCAACCTGGGCATCACCACGGCCATCGGTCTCTTTGTGACCATCTTGCTGACGTTGTTGTTTGCGCGCCCGACCGGCGAACTGATGTGGGGCGGGATGATCCGCAACGATCTTGCGGCCTTGATCTTCCGCATCATTTTCATGTTTGCCGGCGCGATCACGGCGCTGCTCACGCTCGACGTGGAGGCGCTCGGGAAACGCGGCGATTTCTTCGCCATCCTGATCGGCGCGGTTATCGGCATGAACTTCATGGCGTATTCGGCCGATATCATCATGCTGTTCCTCGCCATGGAGACGACCAGCGTTGCAGCCTACATCATGTCGGGCTTCGCGCTCTCGGATGCAAAGTCTTCGGAAGCGGGCCTGAAGTACCTGCTGTTCGGCGCGGCCGCCTCGGCTGTGATGTTGTTTGGTTTCACATTGCTCTTCGGTTTCACGGGTCAGACCAATCTGTATGCCATCGCGGAGACGCTGGCGCGCGGCGACACGCCCGCCAGCGTCATCCTGACCGCTGCCGTCCTTGTGATGGTGGGCGTGGGCTTTAAAGTGGCCGCTGTGCCGTTCCACTTCTGGACGCCCGACGTCTATGAAGGCGCGCCGACGCCGGTGACGGCCTTTATCTCGACCGCCTCCAAGACGGCCGGGTTTGCCATTCTTACGCGCATTTTTATTGCCGGCCTGTCGGCGGCGGACAACTGGCTGCCCATGTTGATCGCAATGGCGGCGGTAACGATGACGCTCGGCAACGTCGTCGCACTGGCGCAACACAATATAAAACGCCTGCTCGCTTATTCCTCGATTGCACATGCGGGCTATGCGCTGGTGGGCTTTGTGGCGCTTTCTGAGTTGGGCACGGCTTCGATGGTGTTTTACCTGATGGCGTATGTCGTCACCAATCTGGCGGCGTTTGCAATTGTCATTCTGTTCGCGCGGGCCGCCGGCTCGGATGAGATCGCCGACTATGCCGGGCTGAGCCGCCGCTCGCCGTTCCTGGCGCTGGTTATGCTGGTGGCGTTTCTGTCATTGGCTGGCATGCCGCCCCTGGCCGGTTTCTTCGGCAAGTTCTATGTATTTGCAGCCGCGGTGGACGCCGGCCTGATCTGGTTGGCGGTCGTCGGCGCGCTGAACGCCATCGTGGGCCTGTATTACTATCTCATTGTGCTGAAAGTGGTGTACGTCACGCCGCAGCCGGAAGGCGCCGGCCCGATCGCGGTGCCGCGCGCGTACGGCTTTGCCCTGGGCGTGCTTACAGTGAGCATTCTTGTCCTCGGCACCGTCGCCGGCCCCTGGTTCAACTGGGCTTTGGCGGCAGCGGGGGGGATATTTTAGTTGGGGCGCAGCGAGAGGAATTCAGCTTTGTGGCCTGAAATGATCCGCCGCGCCCCTACCGAATCGATTGTGATATAATGCGCAACCATCATGCGCGAGCCACAGCAGCGGCGTCCGCAGCTTGCCTCTCGTCGCGCCACCAACCTTGCCATCGCAGGACTTGTCGGTCAGGTGGGTTGCCTGACGGTAATCATTATTGGCGCTGCACTGGTGTTGGGGCTGTGGCTGGATAGCCGCCTTGATACCAAGCCGTTTGTTACGCTGGTTTTGCTGCTGGGCAGTGTGCCTGTCACGCTCGTCGTGATGTTTCGCGTGGCGCTTTCAGCGGCGCGACGCCTGCAGACGGGCAGTCCAGACTCGGAGAAGACGAATAGTGACGACAACTGAACCGACCGGACGTATTCTGGGACTACCTAATCGCTGGTTTGTGCTTCTCTTCATTGTCCTCGGGGGCGTATTTGGCTACGCCGTCTACCCCCCGGTGCTGCCGCACGTTCAGTTACCGGCGGAAGCGCTGACGCACCCGGTCACCTTGCCGGTGATCGGGGAGTTCGCTCTGACGAACACGATCGTCGCCACGCTCATCTCAGATGTGATCCTGTTGCTGATTGGCTTCGGCGTCTATCGCGCCAGCCGGCGGGCTGAGGCAACGGGGAACCTGATTTTGACCGGATTCTCCGGCGCTATGGAAGCTTTGCTCGAAGCCTTGTGGAACCTGGCAGAATCTACAGCGGGGAAATGGGCGCGGCGAATCTTCCCTATCATGGCAACGATCGTGCTGCTGGTGCTCATCAACAACTGGCTGGAATTGATCCCCGGCGTGGATAGCATCGGCCGGCTGGAGCCGGCCGAGCATGGCACGCCCGTGCAGCAGGTGCTCAACGGGGTCTACTCCATTGTCCCGGCTGCGCAGGAGGCTGCGGCGCACGGCGCGGAAGAGCAATTCTCGCTCATGGCTTTTGTGCGGGCGGCGCCCACGGACCTGAACTTCACCGTCGCCCTCGCGCTCATCGCCGTATTTATGACACAAGTCATCGGCGTGCAGGCGCTTGGCTCCGGCTACTTCTCTAAATTCTGGAACACAAAAACGCTCTTTTCCAAGCCGATGTTCGGCGCGATCGATTTCGCCGTCGGCTTGCTGGAAGTCGTCTCGGAGTTGTCGAAGATACTCTCGTTCGCCTTCCGGTTGTTTGGCAACATCTTTGCGGGGACGGTGCTCCTGTTTGTCATTGGCACGCTTGTGCCGGCATTTGCACAGTCCATATTTCTGCTGCTGGAATTCTTCGTCGGCTTGATTCAAGCGATTATATTTGGCATGTTGACGCTGGTCTTTATGTACTTGGCCACTCTTGGTCACGGCGACCATGAGGAAGAACACCACGGCTGATAGCTGCCCCGGCGGGGCGTCTTCCCCGTGATCATTATTCTTGGAGGATAAACTCGAATGACCCCTGAAACCGCCCAAATCCTAGCGGCCGGATTGAAGCTGATCGGCGCGGGCCTCGCCACGATGGGCATGATTGGCGCCGGCGCCGGTATTGGCATTGTGTCCGGCGGCGCTGTGCAGGCCATGGCGCGCAACCCTGATTTCGCCGGTCAAATCCAGACGAACATGATCCTGGGCATCGCGTTCGCCGAAGCGGTCGCCATCTACTCGCTGGTGGTGGCGCTCCTGATCTTGTTTGTGTTCTAGCGTAGACGACAGTGCGAACAGGACAAGTGAGAAAGGAGTGCGGTAAATGGAGGCGCTAGGCATCAATCTGGGCTACCTGCTAGTTCAGATATTTAATTTCCTGATCATCTTTGTGGTGCTGCGGGTATGGGTTTACAAGCCGGTCCTCAACCTGCTTGAACAACGCCGCGACCGGATTGCGAAAAGCTTGGAAGACGCCCGGGTTGCAGAAGAGGCGCGGGCGAATGCGGAGCAGGAAGCGCAGAAAATCATTTCCGAGGCGCAGGCCGAGCGGGCCAAGATCGTGGCCGACGCCAGCGCCCAGGCGCAGCAGGTGGCCACCGATATTCACCGTGGCGCGGAAGAGGAGAAGGCTGCCATCCTGCAGCAGGCGCGCGAAGACGCCGAGCAGGAGAAGGTGCGCGTGCTGGGCGACGTTCGCGGCCAGGTGGCGGCGCTCGCCATCGCAGCGGCAAACAAGATCGTCGAAACAGGGCTCGACAAGAAGCGCCAGCAGGCATTGATAAACGACTTCTTCGCCGGCGTTAAAGATGGCAGGGTTGCCGTGCTGGCGGAAGCAGGCGACTTGAGTGGTTCTGCGGCGGAGGTGGTCAGCGCGTTGCCGTTGAGCGACAATGAACAGCAGCGTGTGGAAAAGGAAGTTGTCGCAAAACTGGGCGCCGGCGCCACGGTCTCGTACCGGGTGGACCCGTCCATCCTCGGTGGACTCATCGTCCGCGTGGGCGACCGCGAGATCGACGGCTCGGCCCGCAACCGGTTGGAGAATTTGCGGCGGTCGTTGCAGTAGACAGCTTTTTACGCCATAGAACGCGGGTCACGCGGATTGCCGCGGATGCATGCAGATCGTCGAGTCTGCGCCCATCCCGGCGAGCGGCGTTGCCCGCGTTCTTTTTATTTCAGGAGATACGCAGTTCGCTGGTCGAGCCTCGCGCTCAGCGCGAGACGAAGCGCAGCCCCGGAGGGGCGTATCGAGACCAGGAACTGCGCCAAAACGGGCTTCGATACGGCGTTTC
>JBHHUI010000016.1:0-12626 GCA_046753805.1 Anaerolineales bacterium | reverse complement strand
GCTGGTGATCGTCGGCGATGGTCCTGAACTCCCCGGCCTGCAAGATTGGGCGGCTCGCGCAGGCGTGGGCGCGAAGGTTATTTTTGCGGGCGCGGCCGAGTACGAAGATGTCCCCGCATATTTACGTCTGGCCGACGCGTTTGCCACGGCTTCCAAGACGGAGGTCCACCCCCTCTCGCTGATCGAAGCTATGGCCTCCGGGCTGCCGGCGATCGGGGTGCGCTCGCCCGGGATTGAAGACACCATCGAAAACGGCGTTAATGGTATCTTGTGCCGTGACGACCTGGCCGAATTCACAGCGCAAATGGTGCGATTGATGCTTGAAGATGACCGGCGGAAAGAAATGGCTGGGCGGGCGCGCACGGACGCCGACCGCTTCGACATCACGCGTACCTCGCAATTGTTGCTCGAACAGTACCAACAGCTCCAACACGAACGCCCGCGCCATTCGCCCGGACTCGTGCAACGCCTTAAGCGCTTTATCCTGTGAGCGACGCCCGCCGACAACTCGGCGTCCGCGGCGAGGCGCTCGCCGCCGAACGGCTGGCGCAGGCCGGATACGAGATCGTCGCCCGAAACTACCGTTGCCCTCGCGGCGAAATTGACCTGGTGGCGCGCGAGCGCGGCGAATGGGTGTTCGTGGAAGTCCGCACGCGCCGCAGCGACCGTTGGGGCACGCCTGAGGATTCGGTGACCCCTCGCAAGCAGGCGCGGCTGATTGGCTGTGCAGAACATTACCTTGACGCACACGGCCTCGGCGATGCGCCGTGGCGCATTGACGTGGTCGCCATCGAGGTCGCCCGCAATGGCGCTATCCACCGTTTTGAAGTAATCCAGGATGCTGTCAGCGGGTAACACAGAATGGGTATAATCGAGCGGTGGAGGTAGCCCAGAGAACATGGGGCGGACAGGGAGATTCACGGAGAGAATCCGAGCTGAATCGGAGCGGGTTTTCCTAGCGCAAGGGCGAAGGAAGCAGCGCTGCAAAGAATCCCGGATTACCTCGCATATTGTTTAGATTCATGAATCGGCGTGACTTTCTAAGACTGAGCGGTGCGACGGCGTTTGGCTTCGCCCTCCCCCGAGTGCGCTCCACGGCAGCAGCACGACCACTGCCGCCTGGCGACGTGTCGGCGCTCGACGCGATCTACACCGGTCGCGTCACCACGGACTACCTGCGCGTGTTCCGCACGCCGTCGTTCGACAGTCGCCAGACCGGCTGGTTTGGCTATGACGCGCTGCTGCCGATATTCAGCACGGTCGCGGGCGAGCCGCGGCCCGGTCATCCAAATACGACGTGGTTCGAGACGCATTACGGGTTCGTCTACTCGACGGACGTGGTCCCCACGCAACCGCGCACGAATCCGGTCGTGAGCCGCTTCCCAACGGACGGCCTGGGAACCATCGGCGAGATTACGGTGCCGTACACGGATGCCATCTGGCAGGCCGACCAGCCCGACTCATTCGCGTATCGTTTGTACTACGATGGCGTGTTCTGGGTGACGGGTCTGGCGAGGGACGTTGCCGGCGCTCCGCTCTACCGCTTGTACGACGAGCGTCTCGGGCTGCCCTATTACGTACCGGCTGAGCATGTCCGCATTGTGCCACCGGAAGAGCGGGCGCCCATCTCGCCGGACGCGACCAACAAGCGCATCGTCGTGGACCTGCACGTGCCGCAGCGCCTGACGGCGTATGAGGGCAAAGCCGAGGTGTTCTCGACGCTTATCTCCGGCGGTCGCTACCGATTCGAGGAAGATATCCGCGCCCAGGGTGGCTTCCGCACGCTCACGCCGGAGGGGAGCTTCCAGATCGAGCGCAAGAAGCCCTCGCGCCACATGGGGGCGGGTGAATTCGCCAGCGACTACGAGCTGCCCGGCGTCGGCTGGGTCAGCTACATTCACTGGCGCGGGTACGCATTTCATTCCACCTACTGGCACAACGACTACGGCCATCCGCGCAGCGCGGGGTGCATCAACATGACCCTCACAGATGCGCGCTGGCTGTTCCGGTGGTCAGCCCCGCTGGCCAATTACCGAGAGGAATTGACGGTGGGCGCCGGCACCCGCGTCGAGATCGGCTAGCAGATGGCAGGCAAACTCTCGCGCAGAGATTTCTTAAAGTTGGCCGGCGCATCCGCGCTTGGCGCCGGAGTCGCGCCTATACGGCGGGCGGCCGCCGCGACCGATAGGTCTATCGCCTATGGGCGTTGTCTGATGATCTATCTGACCGTCTACAGCCGCCCGTCGGTGTACGGACGCCAGTTAGCGTACCATCCATTCGACGCGATCATTCCGCTGTATGAGGCCGTCGCCGGCGAGGACGAGAGCGCCCATAACCCGAATTGGTATCGCACGCATGGCGGCTACGTGCACGCCAGCAATGTGCAGCCCGTGCGCTGGCGTTTCAATCTACCGCGACGCAATCTCGCCCCGGGCGGTCAACTGGTGGAACTTACGGTGCCATACACCACAGCACGCGTACATCCCGACCTGTCGGCTGCGGAACGTTACCGGCTCTATTACGGCACCACCTACTGGGCCGCCGAGGCCGTGTTCGACCCTACCGGTTTGATCTGGTATGCGCTCTGGGACGACCGCATCAACGAAACGTTCTTCGCACTCGCCCATACGCTGCGCATCGTGCGGGCGCGCGATCTGCTTCCACTTGCGCCGGAGGCAACCGACAAGTGGGTGCAAGTCGACGTGACGGCGCAGCGGCTCACCGCCTTCGAAGGCGACACGCCGGTTATTGAAACGCTCATCTCGTCGGGGCGCAACTATTCCGGCGATGAAGGACTGGGCGATTTCCGCACTCCGCTGGGCACGTATTACATCTACCGCAAGCGGTCCGAGCGGCACATGGCGGCCGGAGATGCAGCTGCGCCGGATTTCTACGACCTGCCCGGCGTCTCGTGGGTCGCCTATTTCAGCGGCGGCATGGCATTCCACGGCACTTTCTGGCACAACGACTATGGGACGCCCTGGAGCCACGGCTGCGTAAACATGCGTCCGGAAGATGCCTTGTGGCTGTACCGCTGGACCGCGCCGCACGCTTCCGCCGACGAACAACTGGTCGAAGAAACTGGTACGCGCGTCGAAGTCGTATGAGGCTGCGCCTCTCCCCCTCTTCCCGCCGTCTCCAATTACAATAGGGCACTACGGTACTCGCCCAAACCGGGTTGGAAAGTATGCCAAAGCGCTGGTTTGAGTTTGTTCTCTACGCTGCCGTATCCAGCCTCATGCTGGCGGCTGCGTTCATCTCCGGATATTACACACGTTCGCTGACAGGCGGCGAGGGTTCCGGCTACCCGTTACTCGCCGAGGCGCAGCGCATTATCGACGCCAACTATATTGGCGACCTGCCCGACCAGACCGCGGTCGAGTATGGGTTAATTCGGGGCCTTGTGGGCGCTCTCGATGATCCGTATACCGTTTTTGTCGAACCCCAGCAGGCGGAACTCGACTCCGACAACTTGCAGGGCGCCTTCGGCGGCATCGGGTCGCTAGTGCAACAGAACGAGGCCGGCGAATTCGTCCTGTCTCCGTTGCCGGAGAGTCCGGCAGCGCTGGCGGGCATTATGGAAGGCGATATCCTGCTGACTGTCGACGGAGTCATGCTCACCTCCGAAACCTCGCTGGACGAGGTGGTGGCGCGCGTGCGCGGCGAGATCGGCACCGACGTGACGCTGACGATCCGCACCGGAGAGGATGCACCCCGGCAGGTCTCCGTCACCCGCGCCAAATTTGAAATCCCATCGACCACCTGGCAGCTATACGCCAAGGACGAGACCGTGGGGATTATCGATGTGGACCGGTTCAGCGAACGCACGCCGGACGAAGTCGAGCAGGCCGTCGAAGAATTGCTGACTGGGGGCGCAACCGGTTTGGTGCTCGACCTGCGCGGGAATGGCGGCGGTCTCCTGGATGCGGGCGTGAGCGTGGCCGGTCTGTTCCTGGATGGCGGCGACGTGCTGCACGAAGTCCGGCGCGACCGGCCGGAGAAGACGTTCGAGGCCGATAAAGGCGGCGCGGCCGAGGACTATCCGATAGTCGTGCTCATAGACGGCGGCACTGCCAGCGCCTCGGAGATTGTAGCCGGCGCGTTGCACGACCGGGGGCGCGCAGCGCTGATTGGGCAATCCACCTACGGAAAAGGATCGGTACAGCTCGTGTTCGAACTCTCGGATGGGTCAAGCCTGCATGTGACCAACGCACGTTGGTTCACCCCCAACCGCACGCCGATCGACGGGACCGGACTGCAGCCGGACATCGTCGTCGAAGGCAGCGACGGCATTCCAGCGCTGGCGCGCGCGGCGCAATATTTGCGAAACTTGCCATGACAGAAGCCGACAAGCTCAAGGTCGTCGCAACCAACCGGCGGGCGCGGCACGATTACTTCGTCGAGGATACCTACGAGGCCGGTATCGTGCTGATGGGTACCGAGATTAAGTCGATCCGAGCCGGCCGGGTCCAGTTGCGCGATGCCTACGTGGGCGAACGCGACGGCGAACTGTGGCTGCTCAACGCGCACATCGCCGCCTACGATCACGCCCGCGAAAACCACGATCCGCTGCGGCCGCGCAAGCTCCTGCTACACAAACGAGAAATCCGGAAGATCGGCGTGAAGATGCGCCGGCCCGGATACACGATGATCGCGTTGCGGGTGTACCTGAAACGCGGGCGCGCCAAAGTGGAGATCGCGCTGGCGCGCGGAAAGCGCCAGTACGACAAGCGGCAGCAGATCGCGAAACGCGAAACCGAGCGCGATATCGCACGCCGGATCGGGCGGCGAGGGTAAGCTTAACGTATGGGCGAGGCCACCTCCGTCTACAGTATCAACAAGCTCCCGCCCGCAGAGCAGGAGCGCATCTATGGCGCGCTGGCCCCGAGGCGGGTACTCGAACGGTTCAACATCGACCCGCATACATTCACCGATTCGCGCGGCCGCAAGTTGCTGGAACTGCACGCCTCCAGCGGCAGCGCGGCTGTGGAAATCTATTTGCGGCACGCGTACGACGCCCGCGATCCGCTGCTGTACTTCCATCTGGCCGACACCCGTACGAATCGGATTAACGTGTTGCTGGCGGTGGTCAACGACCCGGAGTCGCCGCGCTTCGACATCGACCGCATGCCCGATGGATCGCCCACCAACTTCGGCGTCTTCAAGCGCAACGTCGCTGCGGAACTCGCGGCCATGCGAGCGGGACTTGCGCCCGGTCAGATCAAAGCTGGACTGCGGGTGCTGCGCGAGATGTTGGCGGGGTTTGAGGAATTTGCGGAGGAGCGCGGCCACGACATGTACTACATCGAGCCGCTCTTTTATCACAACGCCATCATCTTCGAGCGCTATGGGTTCGCGTACCAGCAGGGGCGGCGCTGGATGGAGAGTATTCACACGCGCTTTTCGACGGACAGCCCGCTCTTTGCGCGGCTCGACGGCAGTACGCCCTTCCGCCAGCCGAGCGCGGCGCAGTCCGTGCGTGGGCGCAGTTGGGCCATCCACGACGGCATTCTAGGCGAGCCGTTTACTGGTGTGCACATGTACAAACGCGTCGGCGAACACGCGGATGTGGAGACGTTTCCGGAGGGCGCCTGGTGAGCGGGAGCTTGCAGTCGCCTGGTCACCGGCCGCCTTTTGATGAGAGCCACTGCTCAAATCAACTTCTAATGTGCGGAGTGATATAATAGGCGTCGCGGGGATGACAGGCTTCGACGAAGGAGGCTGTTATCGTACTGCGAGCCGAGAGGCGCCGAACTCGCAAAATCAGCGCAAAACCACAAGTGCCAACCGCACTAACTACAGCGCTCTTCCGCTGGCCGCCTAATAGCGTTAGCACCCAGTGCTACGCCACTGGGTAGCGCGGCATAGCCGAGAGCCGACCTTCCAACTGAAGGTCCGTCCGCCCCCGAGCGCCGCTTGCCGCGCGGGAAGCGGGCGACACAAAAGCAGGCGTGCCGCGTGCGATGTCGCTAACCACGCGAAAGAGGCTATTTCGGTAGCCAGCGACTGGTCAGGTAGTGACCCGGCCGACCGGGGCCTATCTGGTGACGCCAAAATAGGCCGGCTATGCTCGTAGAGGTGCGCTAGCGAATCCTTACGGACCCGAGTTCGATTCTCGGCATCTCCACCTCCGCACAGCAAAACACCCCCAGTAATTCGGGGGTGTTTTGATTCGCCGGTATGTTCGGCTCGGGATTCACAACTGCTCCCGCTCGGACAGGATTTCAGCCAGCGCGGCACACACCGCCTCAAAGCGACGCTGCCACGTGTGCTCGCGCGCGGCGGCCATGCGCGCGCCGCTGCGCTTGTCGGGCGCGGCGACGACGCGCTCCAGCAAAGTCAGGAACTCGTCCGCGTCCGCAGCAATCTCCACGAGTCCTTCAAAAGTGTGCGCGGCGGGCATATTCACCGACACGACAGGTTTGCCGGAGGCGACGTACTCGTACAACTTGAGCGGGCTGCAATGTTCGGCGACGCCGTCCGCCAGGTAGGGGTTGACGCACACGTCGAAGGCCTTCACGTACGCGGGCACATCCGCGTATGGAACGCGCCCCGTCACGTGTACATTGGCCAGGCCGCGCAGCGGTTTCATCTTCGCAAGCAAGTCCGTCGGCCCGACGAGGACGAGCGACCATTCCGGATGCGCCCGCGCAATCCGGGCCAGCAGACCGGTATCAATCCAGTAATTGATGCGACCCACGTAGCCCACAATGGGGCGCGGCAGGTCGGCCACTGCCGGTGGAACCGCGAGGTCCGCAGACGCGGCGCGCGCGAAATGCTCCACATCCACGCCGTTCGGGACGAGGGCCGCCTGCCGCGCATAGCGACGGCGCGACTCATGCAGTGCGGGCGCCGTCGTGATCAACAGGTCGACCATTTCGATCAGGCGGCGTTCGAGCCGCGCAATGGTGTCGGGGCTGACGAGTCCTCGGCTGGAGGTAAAGTCATCCACACACGTATATACCGCAGCCTGCTCGCTCAATCTCCCGACGAAATCCGCCGCGTGCGGCGTATAGGCCCAAAGGATCGGCGCTGCGAAACCGAGGCGGCGGAGTTGCCACTTCAGAACAGGCAAGAGAAACAGATCGTTGAGCCAATTGATGCGCGCGGACATCTGAAAAAATGGCAGCACCAGTGGAAGCGTGTACACCCATAAGCCGTTCGCGACCGGGCGCGGTCCGCGCAACCAGCGCCACGCGCGCGAAAACTGGCGGCGCAGATCGATCAGCCAGCCAGCCCAATGCATCTGTTGCTCGACGTACAACACCCGGTTGCCTTGCGCGGCAAACATGCGCGCGAAGTGGTGCTTACGCGTGGGCGAGTAATCCCAATCCTGCGTGGACAGGATGACGATGTCGCGGCCGGTTATGGGTAGCATTTGTTTGCCACGCATCGTCACCCGCCGGTCAACTCATTTGCAGCCTGTGCGGCCGGAATCTCTCGCAATCTTTCGGAAACGCGCTGCCATTCTGCCACCGATAGCGTCTCGGCGCGCCGTCGGGGATCGACGCCCGCCGCTTCCAACGCGCGTTGAACCGGATCGCGCGTCAGCCCAAGCCCGCCCGCAAGGGAATTCTGCAACTGTTTGCGCTTGCGGCTGAAGCCGGCCCGCGCGACGCGAAAGAACCATTTTTCATCCTCCGCACGTCGGGTGGCCGCGCTATTCACATCAATCCGTACGATGGCCGAATTGACCTCCGGGCGCGGATAGAACGCGCCGGCCGGCACGCGCGCCACAATGCGCGGGAGGCCGTAATACTGGACGCTGACGGCCAGCAGACTCATATCATCCGGTTCGGCAGCGATCCGGTCGGCCACTTCCGACTGCACCGTCAGTACCAACCGCTCCGGCCGAAAAGCGCTCGAAAGCAGCTGCCGCAAAATGGCGCCCGTGATGTAGTACGGAATGTTTGCGACGACTGCAAATCTACTCTCTGGTGCAACCAGATGGAGCGCCAGATAGGGCTGCACATTCAGAGCCAACACGTCGCCTTCCACTACCGTAACGTTTGTGAACCCCGTTAGTTCGCGCTCCAACATCGGCAGCAGCCGCGAGTCGATTTCGAGCGCGACCACGTGCCGGGCGCGGTCTGCAAGTACGCGCGTGAGGCCCCCAGCGCCGGCGCCGACTTCGAGCACGACATCGCCGGAAGACACCGCCGCCGCATCCGCCACGCGCTGCAGCCAGACCGGATCGTGCATAAAGTTCTGCCCGAGGCTCTTCTTGGGGTGGACGCCGAATTCGGCCAGCAGCGCCCGCAACGCGCCCTCAGAAGCGGGCATGGCGAACCGACGACGGGCAGCCAGCTACGGAAGTATCCACGTGATCTGGTCCGCAGGCGGTACCGGCGTCAGGAAATACACAGTCACAGTCTGGTGCCAGCTTTCGTAGTTTTCGTCTTCGAACCCGAGATCGATCAGCCGCCCGCGCACGCCGCCGCCGGTATCTTCCGCCGTCGCGTAGCCATAGCCCGGGATATAAAGCGGCGTCCCCAGCGGCATGATGTTCAGGTCGATGGCCACCATACCACGTTTCAGTGGCTTGCCGGAGCGCGTCAGGCCGTACCACGGCGCGTCTGACGAGGTGCCGGAACGGCTCGGCGAATAGGAAGTCGCATACATGTCGACCGCCCGCCAGTACTCCACCGGCCCGGTCGGCGCATCAATGGTGCGGACGACGATATTCGTGCCATAGCCGACGATGCGCGGCTGCGGCGCAATCCGCATGAATTCGCCCTCGGTCTCGCGCGACACCTCCACGCCGTCCTCATAGCGCACGCGCACTCGTCGTGACAGGATTCCACTGCTGCCCTCCTGCACGAGCGTAGTCTGATCTAACTCCAATTCGGGCACGGGCTGGCTCACAGTCTCGAATGCCGCCGGCGCATTTTCAGTCAGGCGTTGCTCTAGCACACGTACGACACGCACCTCGCCCTGCTCCGGGACGGCTTCTGCCACTCCGGGAATAGCGTAGTCCGCGCCGGTCAACGTCACGCCGAGGTCCGCCAGCAGGTCGCCCACCCGGGCGTGTTGCGAGCGTACCGGGAGAATATTCCCGTCGACCTGTACAAGCAACTCCTCCGCGCGCTGGACCGAAATCTCCAGGTCCGGAGCAAGCGGGGTATCCAGCGGCGGCGCGACGGTATCTGCAAGTCTCACACGCACGCCAGCATCCCAGAGCGCTTGCCCGACGGTCGCAGCCGCGCTGCTCACCGGCAGTCGCGTATCTCCATCGATAATAAGAATCGGGACGGCGCGCGCGATGCGCAATTCGCGCGGCAGCTCCGGCAGCGCCGCATCAATCTGCGCGGCCGACAGCGGCGTCCCGTCCGCATAAACTATGTCCGCCGGCCCGAGCGTGAGGCCCGCGCCGGCCAGTATCGCTGCAATGCTCGGTCCGTGTGTGAATGTGGTCTGCAACTGCGACCCGAGCGTGATCCGTACCGGCGTGGCGCGCGAAATTGTCACGTCCGTGCCGGGTTCGAGGGCAGCGTTGCGAGGCGGCGACACGATGTCCTCCGGTCGCAGGGCAATCCCGACCTCGCCCAGCACATCTCCCACTGTCTGGGCGCGCGTCAAAACGCGCCGACTCTGATCGCCGTCCTGCACGAACACTTCAATCCGCGCGCCGAAATAAAACGCGGACAGAACGGCAACTGCGCCAACCACGGCAACAAGTTGTATCAGTCTGCTCTGGGAAAACATCTCGATTTCGGACTGCGGAATGCGGATTGCGGAATTCATGAATCCGCATTCCGCAATCCGCGATCCGCAATCAGTTGAGGCCCACGGCGGCGCGGCTCAAGCTAGGCGATCTACGGCACCCCGGCGAAACTCCGTACCGTTGCTCCCTTCCGGGCCTGGCGGGATTCCGAAGGCGCCGGCCGCGCAGGACCCAACCGTCAACACCTCGCCGCCGCAACGGAATCATACCATACAGGAGTTACGCAGTTCGCTGGTAGAGCCTCGCGCTGAGCGCGAGACGGAGCGTAGCCCCGAAGGGGCGTATCAGGACCAGGAACTGCGCCAAAACGGGCTTCGATACGGCGTTTCGACAGGCTCAACGCCTACTCAGCCAGCGTTTTGGCTTCCAACTGCGTCACTCCTAACCATAGTGAATGTAGCGGCTGTGCGTCGCCGGTCTGACGCACAGCCGCAAAATCACAAAGAAAATCCCGCGGCAGTGCCTTTGCGTCAAGCCTGAAACGAATAAGGGCTGACTTCAAAAGTGAAGTCAGCCCTGAACAATAGGCGGAGAGGGTGGGATTCGAACCCACGAAGGCTTTCACCTTACTCGCTTTCCAAGCGAGCGCACTAGACCAACTATGCGACCTCTCCGGGAGCGGGGTTTGGTATGGCGGGATTTTACCATTACCCCGGGAACATTGTCTCCAGCAGCTCCGGCGCATAGCGGGCGGCCATGTCGGTTGAGATTGAGCTGGACTTGCAAATTTCGGCGTACAGATGGGCGCTCGGGCGCGGCGTCCGCTGCTGCGTCGCCGTATCCAGTGCGTATAGTCCAAAGCGCTGCGACCAGCCGCGCTCCCATTCAAAGTTGTCGACCAGCGTCCAGTGAAAGTATCCGCATACGGGCCAGTTGAAATTTGTGGCTCGCCACACTTGCCGCAGATGACTGAGTAAATAACGAGGACGCAGTGTATCCGACGAGTCTTCGACGCCGCTCTCGGTCACGTAGATCGGCTTGCCGAACTGGTTGGCCCACCGGAGCGCGCGATATAGCCCTTCGGGGTAGCTGGCAATGAAACCGGTTTCGCTCAGTTCGTCCGCCGGGTTAAAAAAACGCCGCCCGAAAAGTTCTCGTGGCCGCGATACGTCGAATGCGACCATGTCGCGCGTGTAATAGTTGACGCCGATCCAATCCAACGCACCTTTGCCCTCGGGCGCCGATACGCGGCCGAAGACAGTGCGCAGGTAACCGTCCACAGAGGCCCGCGCCCAAGCGTCGTTGAAAATGTTGTGCTGCCGTTTAGCCACCCAGCGGTCGGGCGCGAATTCCGGACGCGCCGGATCGAGCAGGCGGATGTACATTGCCCAGCCGACTTGCGCTTCCGGCTGTAGTGTATGGATAGCGTGGTACGCGGTGACGTGCGCCCGGTACATATTCGCGTTAACCTGTTGCGAAAGCCGCACGTCGGTTTTACCGGGTGGAAACACGCCCGCGACGTAAGCGCTGATCCAGAATGCGTTCGGCTCGTTGAGCGTACACCAAACGGATACAAGGTCGCTCAACGTCTTGACGACTTTGCGAACGTAACGCTCGAACAAATGCGCCGCATCCGCCCGCTCCCATCCGCCCCGTTCGGTGAACCACTGCGGATGGCAGAAATGGCAGAGCGTCACCATGGGCTCCAGTCCACGCCGGTGGAGCGCTTGGAGAATTTCACGGTACTGTTGCAGCGCGTCCTCATCCCAGATGGCCGGACGGGGTTCAACGCGCGCCCATTCGATCGACATGCGGTGCGCGTTCTGGCCGCCCTCGGCGGCGAGATCAAAATCATCTTTGTAGCGTCCGCCCCACCAGTCACAGGCTGCGCCGCTCTTGTCGCCGCCGTGGATGGTGTTGGGCAACTGTTCCCAGGCCCACCAGTCGCTGTGGACGTTATTGCCCTCCACCTGGTGAGAGGCCGTGGCGGTGCCCCATTTGAAACTGCGCGGAAAGTAATGGATCGCGTCAGCCATCGGTCTACTCCGACGGGGCCCGGCCTGGTTCAAGCATCGCTGCGCAACTGAATTCGCGCGCGAAGGTATCCACAAAACCAACGCTTTCTGCGAGGCGGATCGAGGCGGCGTTTGAATCGGCGACGACATACAGCGGTAACACGCCGTCGTTCAGGAGCGCGTTCGCAAGCGCCGCCACGACCGAGCGACCGTAGCTCCGGCCTCGGGCAACCGGATCGACAAACACATAGACTTCCGCAAAGCGCGACGTGCGCCAGTTCGTTCCCGCCACGGCGAGCTGCCTACTTCCCTGGCGGATTTCGTAGCGCGGCAGACCGTCTTCGGATTTACTGCCGGTAACCAGCACGTTGATCTGTGGCGTGTAGCGATTGGGGTCAAGACGATATATCCGCAAGATTTCCGGCTGCTGCACCCGGAGTTCGCGCATGGCGACTTCGCTGAACTCTCTCGGCAGGGTCACCAAGTACGGCCGGCCGGCGACAAGCCCGGCGCGCAGCAGGGCAATGACCGCATCATCATCCGGCGCCCGCAGAATAACCAGGGGTCGGAATAGATCGAAACCCGTTTGCGCTCGAGCAAGAAACCCGTCCGGCTGGTGCTCCGCATCGTAGTGCATGAACAGACGCGTGCGACCGGGGTCGTGATACAGCGCATAGTAACTGGCGGCCGCATCCGCGGGGGATTGTTGGTCGAGCAGGGGACGCACAACTGCTCGTTGCGAGGCAAGATCGGTCATCACAGGCGGAGTATAGCATGCAGTGTAATTTGATTCGCTGCCGACTCGGGGACGCGCAGCGAGTAGCTAAAGTCCGATTATCTGCGGATCGCTCGCAGTTTTATTGTCCGACTTAATCTCCCCCGATTGGCGAGCGGAGAGCGATCTGTACCGCAAACAACGGGTGGCCATCGGCCAGGTGGCCCGTGTG
>JBHHUI010000015.1:0-12778 GCA_046753805.1 Anaerolineales bacterium | reverse complement strand
AGCGTAATTCCGGCGCTCAGGCGTCGGGGCCGTTGTCTGGTCCTGAGCGCGATTTGCCGCTGCCGAGCTGCACGGAGCGCTGGTAGGCAGCCCAAACTGCCCGCGACAATGCGGTGCGGAAACCGGCCTTGTCCAGAAAATAAAGCGCTTCGGCCGACGTGCCGCCGGGGGAGGTGACACGATTCCGTAGCCGTGCAAGATGATTGGGAGAATGCAACACGTAATCGATCGAGCCTTTTACAGTCTGCAACACGAGCTTTTCGGCGATGTGGCGCGAAAAGCCCAGATGCACGCCGGCGTCCACCAGCGCTTCCATGAACAGGAAGACATAGGCCGGGCCGGTGCCGGAAAGCGCCGTCGCCATGTCGAGGTAGTTCTCGTCTTCCACATAAACCTGCTCACCGAGCGCGCTCAGCATGGCCTCCGCTTGCCGACGCTGACGCGCAGTGACGGCGTCTGAGTCGGTCCACACGGTGATACCTTCCCCAATGCGCGCGGGCGTGTTGGGCATGGCCCGGACCACGGCGGCATGCGCCAGCCCGGACGATATAGCCTCCACCTTTATGCCCGCAAGGATCGAGAGGACGAGCGCCTCCGGCCGGATACGGCCATTCAGGTCTGATGTAATCTCCCCCAACGCCTGCGGTTTGATCGAAAGGACCACAATTTCGGCATCGTCAACGGCAGCACAGTTGTCGGTCGTGCTGCGCACGCCATACTTCGCCTCCAGTTCCGCGCCCCGCTCCGCCCGCGGGCCGGCGGCAATGATGTTGCCCGGTATCGTCAAATCTCGGGCGAGTATGCCGGCGATCATCGCACCCGCCATCGCGCCGGAACCCACAAATGCTATTTTCGCGTCGTCAAGCATCAACGTATGCCTCTTACGAGAAATATTGCAGTGCAAGCCGGATGCGCGCCTCGACATCGTCGGGCGCGTCTTTGGGCAGCGACTGCAGCGCAGTCTGCGCTTCTACCACACTGTATCCGAGCGCCGCCAGCGCCGCCAGCACTTCCGTATCGGCGTCGGAAATCTGCATTGTCGCCAATGCCGGGAGCGTCGGGCCGAGTTTATCCTTGAGATGGAACACGATCTTCTCGGCTGTCTTTTTGCCAATGCCCGGTACGCGGCTGATGACCTCCGGCTGGTCGCCGCCGACTGCGCTGCGCAGCACGTCCGGCGAGAGCGTCGAAAGCACGCTCAGAGCTAGCCGTGTGCCGACCCCGGATACCCCCACCAGCGCCTCGAACATCGTGCGCTGCTCCAAGGCAGCGAAGCCATACAGCGTCAGTGAATCTTCGCGTACAGCCAGGTGCGTGAACAAGTTGACTGTTTGACCGACGCCGACCGAGCCGTCGAAGACCGTGGACGGCACGTGCACGAGTAGCCCGACGCCGCCCACATCGACCACGAGCGAGTCGTCAGTAAAGGAGAGTACGGTGCCAGCGATGGATGCGATCATCTATGCTACTCGTGCGATTCGCTCAACCACGCACACTCTACGTCCTACGCTTCCAAAATGTCCCGCATGCGCGCCGAATGCAGATGGCAGATGGCCACTGCCAGAGCGTCGGCAGCATCATCCGGGCGGGGCAAGTCGTCCAGACCGAGCAGCGTCTGTACCATGAGCTGTACTTGCTGTTTGGGAGCGCCGCCATAGCCAGCCACAGCCTGCTTCACTTCTAAGGGTGTATATTCTCCCACATCCAGTCCGCAATCCGCGAGTGCAAGCATGGCGACGCCGCGACCCTGGCTGACGGTCATCGCCGTGCGGACATTCTTCTGAAAGAACAGTTTTTCCACTGCGCCTGACGTTGGCCGGTGTTCTGCGACAACCTCGCGCAGCCCGCGATAAATCGCCTGCAAACGACGGGGAAGCGGCTCGCCGGCCGGCGTTGTCACGGCTCCATAGGCTACACAGACCAACCCGTCCGGGGTTTCGCGGACGACGCCATAACCGGTAATGGCCGTGCCGGGATCGACGCCGATGGCCGTGGTAGCCATGCCGGCGCTCAGGCGGCCTCGAGGGCCGCCATGGCGTCTTCAGTTACATCCAGGTTGGAGTAGATGTTTCGAACATCGTCGAGTTCTTCCAGCGCCTCGATCACGCGCATGACTTGTATCGTATCGGCCGGCGGGAGCTGCATCAGATTGGTCGGTTCCATGCGCAATTCGGCTTCGTCGGGCGCGATGCCGGCCGCTTCGAGCGAATCACTCACGGACTTAAACGCCTCTACCGGCGCAATAATCTCGACCAACTCGGTTTCGAATGTCACATCCTCTGCGCCCGCTTCGACAGCGAGATCGAACAGGTCATCCTCGCTCCGACCCTCGGGCGCGAATGCGAAGTACGCCTTGCGCTCGAACTGCCACGCCACCGAGCCGCTTTCTCCGAGGTTGCCGCCATACCGCGTCAACTGATGACGCACATCGGCCACAGACCGGTTGCGGTTATCGGTGACGACTTCGATCATGAGCGCCACGCCGTGTGTCGCATAGCCCTCGTAATAGAACTGTTCGAAAGCAGCAGCGCCCTTCTCTTCGCCGGTACCACGCCGGATGGCGCGGTCGATGTTATCTTTCGGCATGTTGGCGGCGCGCGCCCTGTCGATGGCCAGGCGCAGCTTAAAGTTGCTCGTCGGATCGCCGCCGCCCTCGCGCGCAGCCAGCGCCAGGTCCTTTGCGATGCGCGTGAAGACCTTGCCACGCTTGGCGTCTGTGGCGGCCTTCTTTCGTTTGATTGTGCTCCACTTAGAATGGCCGGACATGGATACTCCGAGATTACGTATCAGTATGGTTCTATCGGTCGAACGAGCTTCCGCAGGGATCGAAAAAACGCCGGGACAGACCCAGTCTCGGTTACACCCTCAGGGCCTCGACCCGGTTGCCTTTGCTGCTCATGGCTGGCGCCCAAGTATAACATCGCGTAATCTCCGTCGGCGCCTCCCCGGTTCATTGCGTTACGAAAATGCGATCCACGGCCTGGGCGAGTTGGCGCAGATTTGACACCTGATACACGCTGTCCACCAGCGGCGCATAGGCCGGCATATCACTGTCGCCGGTACCCCACTGGGAGGTAGATTCGGGGTTGAACCAGAGCATGCGCTTCGCGCGCCGTTGCAACGCTGTCACGAGATCCGTGCGCGGGTTGTTGTAATTGTTGCGGCCATCGCCTACGATGATCAACGTCGTGCGCCCATCCACCGCGTCGAGGAATTCGTGGAAGAATTGGCGCAGGCTGGCCCCCAGGTCGGTGCTGTAATACCCCGGCGCGAGTCGCTTCAGAACCATGGGCACGGCCACATCCGGTCGGTAGTGCGTGAAGGCCGAGCTGATTTCTTCCATATGGTCAATGAATGCAAATGAACGCGTGCGCCCGACCTGATCTTGCAACTCGTACAGCAGCCGTAACAAATATTCGACCACCGGCCGCATCGACGTCGATACGTCGCAAATCAGCACAAGACGCGGTTTCCGGCGCCGACGCTTGTGCTTCAGGTCGAACGGCACGCTGCCATGGCGGATGTTTGACCGGATGGTGGCCTTTACGTCCAGTGTGGGACCTTTGCCGCGCTTCTGCCGGAGCGAGGCGCGCGTCCGCAGGCGCGCCGCCAGGCGTGACACCTCCTGGCGCAGCAGCCGCGCCTCGTATTCGCTCAAAGCCTGGAACGGACGCTCGAAGAGCGCCGCCTGTTCGGGCCGCGTGGGGGTCTGGTTGGCCAGACGTTCAGCGATGGACTGCCCGACGCGCCGGGCTGCCTGTTCGGTGAGCGCGTCCAGATTGGCTTCCAATAGCGCGTGCAACTGGTCTAGCCCTTCCTGGTTCATACCTAATTCGGCCAATTGTTGTAGCAGTTGTTCGATCTCCGCCAGCAGGTCCTCCAATCCGAGCCGGCGCAGCAGCTGCCGCGTGAGGTATGGCTGATGCTGAGGATTGGAACTGCGGTCTGCCCGCGCCGCATGCGCGGCGGCCTCCATTTGCTCCTCGGTCGGTCCCTCGCCCGCGAGCATGCGCTGCAGCAGTTCGCCGAGCTGGCCCGCCAGCGCGCGCAGCGCCTTGCGCAGCAGGTCTTGTTGCTCGGGCGAGAGCGCATCGGCTGCCGGCAGCATTGGGGGAGCGCCTTGCCCGAAATAGAGTGGAAAGAGCGCATCAAAGATGGCCTGATCGGGTCGATCCTTGATCAGGGTGGCGCGCAGCGCCGCCTGGAACGGCCCCCGGTGCATGATACCGATGTGCGCCGTGGCACGCATAGCGTCCTGGCTTTCCGCCAGCGACACCCGCACGCCGGCAGCCCGCAAGCCGGCGATAAAACGCACAATCCGATCGTCCATCCTGGCTAGTTCCCCGTTCCGGCTCCCCGTGGCGCAGCGTCCAGAGGTGCGCCCGGGCCAGGACCGGCGGCGGCGCTGCGTTTTTCGCGGCGCAGCGCCAGCCGAGCGCGCTGCAAGTCGGTCTCATACTTCAGCAGCACACTCAAGGTGCTGTCGAGAATTTCGGAATCTATGCGGGTGGCATTTAGCGAGAGTAAGGCCCGCGCCCAGTCGATCGTCTCGCTTACGCTGGGATTCTTCTTCAAATCGATCTTACGCAGGCGCTGCACAACTTCCACCGCCTGGCGCGCCATCTGTTTGTCCAAATCCGGCACCTTGAGTCGCACAATATCCAACTCGGCTTCCGACGTGGGGTAGTCGATGTAGAGATAAACGCAACGCCGTTTCAGGGCCTCCGAAAGCTCACGCGTATTGTTGCTGGTGAGGACGACCAACGGTTGCTGCTGTGCGAGCAGGGTCCCGAGTTCGGGCACGCTGACCTGGAAGTCGCTCAGTACTTCCAGCAGAAAAGCTTCGAATTCACTGTCTGAACGGTCGATTTCGTCCACCAACAGCAGCACCGGTTCCGGTGAAATGATGGCTTGCAGCAACGGTCGGGGCAGCAGGAAACGCATTGAAAAGAACACATCCTCTTCCGCCGCCAGTCGGTCAGCCGCATCCGAAAGTGACTGCGCATCGGCCAGGAGGTCTTGGAGTTTGTCGCGCAGAAGCTGCGTGTACAGCATCTGCTTCGCGTACTCCCACTCGTATAACGCTTTGGTTTCGTCCAGTCCTTCGTAACACTGCAAGCGGATGAGGCGCCGATCTGTGGCGGCGGCCCAGACCTTGCCAAGTTCGGTCTTGCCGACGCCGGCCGGCCCCTCCGCCAGTACGGGCTTGTCGAGTCGCTGCGCCAGGTACAGGACCGTGGCAATCGTTTCTGTGGCGATATAACTTTGTTTGCCAAGCGCTTCCTTAACGGCAGTTGGGGAATCCAATAGGTGTTCTCCTCAGGAACTGACTTCGAAACAGATCTCGGAGGGCTGGTAGATCCACACGCCGTTTCAAGCAAGTATCGACGCCGAACTCCAGACGATGAGCGCCTGGCCGGAGATATACGTAAACCACACATATTCGCCGACCATGCGCCAGTTGTTCCCGCGAAATATCTGGTTACCAAGGATTATATCGGAGACTACAAAGAGCAGCGCACCGACGCTGGCCGGCCAGAAGCGCCCGTCCAGCAGCGCAAGCGAAAGTGCGATCCCAGCCATCGAACTGATCAGCCCGGTGTAAACGAGCGATCCATAATTGAGCGCCGATGGCGCACCATCCGTTCGGACGAAGATCCGCCAGACAGTCAACCCAATCGCAAGCATTCCTACCAACGGTAGCGCAGCCCTCCCCCACAGGGCGGCCCCGACCACATTGCCCGCCGAGAGAAATGCGCTGATGTATAGCGCGTGGGCCAACCCGAATACACCGATCCCCCCCAGCACGCGGTTCGGCACGCGGATCGTCTCGGCCATGATCAGATCGGCCACGTAGGAGACCGCCATGCCAAGCGCCACCAGCGCCGTATATGCGGCAAAGGTCGTGTTGCGCCCGCCGCCGGCCCAGAAGAGCGCCGCCATGACGACAAGCAGCCCGGAGGTGCTGCGCTGCAGCCGCTGAATTGAGCGGCGGGCGCCATTCGCATGGGGTTGGCCAAACACAAAGGCGACCGCGAGGGCAAGCACCCAGGCGATAAGCAGCGACCACTGGAGCGTCTGGAATGGGGCGGGCAGCGCGCTCATCTGGGGAATGTAACTCCAGCAACATGCGCCCCGGCGGCAGGCGCGGGGCCCACACGCCGAATGTTTACTCGTCTCCGCCGATGATTTGGGCGGCGCTGCCGATGGGATCGTCGTCTGCGCCAATCAGCACTTCGCGCGTCTTGCCGCCGTGCCGCGCGCGCCCGATGATGCCCATTTCCTGCAGTTCGTCCATCAGCCGCGCCGCGCGCGGATAGCCGATACGCATCTTGCGCTGCAACAAACTGGCGGACGCCTGCCTGTGCTTCTTGACGATGTCGATGGCCTGTACAATCTGGTCGTCCCTGTTCTCCACCACAGCTTCGCGCGCCAGCATCTCATCCCACGGAGCGCGCGGCGGCTGCACGACAGTCTCTTCGTCGGCTTCGGCGGACTCGTACTCAGCCCACTGTTCGCGCCAGTATTCGACGATATCTTCCACTTCCTTGTCGCCGACGAAAGTGCCCTGCAAGCGAGACGGCCCCGCAGCGTCGGGCGCGAGAAAGAGCATGTCACCCTGCCCGAGCAAGGTCTCTGCGCCGGGTTCGTCGAGGATCACGCGCGAATCGACCATTGAGGCGACGGCGAAAGAGATGCGCGCCGGGAAGTTCGCCTTAATCAGCCCTGTGACCACGTCCGTGCTGGGGCGCTGGGTGGCAACAACCAGGTGAATGCCAGTCGCGCGCGCCATCTGCGCCAGCCGCGCCAGCGTCTTCTCAGTTTCGTCGTGCGCCATCATCATCAGGTCAGCGAGTTCGTCCACCAGTACAACAATGCGCGGCAATCGCTCCACAGTCTTGCGCCGCCCGATTTTGCGGTTGTACACGTCGAGGTCGCGCGCCTGCATTTCCTCAAACAACTTGTAGCGGCGGTCCATTTCCCGCATCACCCACCGCAACGTGCCGATGATGCGATCTAGCTCGACCTCCACACGACCATATAGGTGGGGCAAGCCGTTGAAGCGCAGCAGTTCTACTTTCTTCGGGTCGATCATCACCAGTCGCAAATCGTCCGGCGAATTATTCGCCACGAGGCAAGTGATGATCGACGTTATACACACACTCTTCCCCGAGCCGGTAGTACCCGCAATGAGTAGATGCGGCATCAATCCGAGGTTGGCGGCGACCGACGCGCCCGCCACGTTCCGGCCCAACGCGATCGCAAGCGGCGCGTTGATCCTCTGGAACGCCTGGGATTCGATTACACCACGCAGGCCTACGAGGAATTTCTTGCGATTCGGGACTTCGATGCCCACATAGGACTTGCCCGGCACCGGCGCCTCGATTCGAATTGGACTGGCGGCTAACGCCAGCGCGAGGTCATTTGCCAGGTTGGATATCTGCGAGACGCGCACTTTGTGGCGGCGCATGGCGCCGTCGGCTCCCGGACGCTCGATAAAGCCCGGTTCGACTGCAAATTGCGTGACCGACGGGCCGGTCTGAAAGTCGATCACCGTAGCCGACACGCCGAAATCGGCGAGGGTGCTCTCGATGATGGCTGCGTTACGATTGATGTCTTTTTCGGAGGGCAGGATGGTCTCGCCGACGCCGAGCAGCGCCAGGTCCGGCAGCAACGGCGGCCGTTTGCGCGGGCGCGCCGGGCGGTCGTCTTGCACCGGCGCAACCGTAAAACGTTTTTCGTAGCGGACGCGTTTGGGTTTGTGGCGGGGTGCGGCGTCCGGTTTGCTTCGCGCGACGGGCGACTTCGTCACCGCCAGCCCTCGCCCCGTCTCTACGATCACATCCGATTGCATCCGCTCCCGCAGCCAGTACTGTAGCGCGATGCCCGCATCCAGAATGTGGGTCAAGCGCACACCGCTGGCGTAAATGAACGCGCCGACAAAGAGAAGCAGGAGCAGCCCACCTGCAAGCCCTTGCACCAATTGATCTGCCAGCGACGCCACCGCCCACCCGACGACGCCGCCCCCGGCGCCGGCGGCGGCACGCAGTAGCACCGCATTGGTGGCCAGCGCGTCTGTGAGAGAGAGGCCCTGGGTCCGCCCATAGTCTGTCGCCATCCACAGGTGGCCCAGGCCGAGCGCGCACACAGCCCCAATTTCGGCTGCGAGTACGCGCCACCAGTTCACTTCAAGCGGCTTGCCGAGGGCGCGGCTCAATAACAGGGCTGCGATGCCCGCCGTCGAAGTCGGTATCAGCCATACGCCCTGCCCGAGCCATACTGTCAGCGTATCGGCTAGCACGACCGTCCAGGCGCCCGCCGAGAGGCCCAGCAGCGCCAGGAGCGATACAATCGCGAACGCCGCCAGCAACACGCCGAGAATGTCATCCAGGCGCCGAAACAAACCCTTGCCAGTCTCGATAAGCACCGCCAGCGCGCTGCGCATAATTGCGCCGAAGGAGGGCGCGCTTTCGGCCGCTACGCGCCGCGCGCGCGCCGCGCCGCCGCGTCCCGACGGGACCCGACGCGGGCGAACCCCACGGGACGCACCTGGTTTACTGCTTCTGTTCGAGGAACCCCTGGCCATAGAATGTGCTGCAGTCTAACGCACCTACCCTAAAAAAACAAAATGGCCGGCGAGGTACACCTCGTATCGGCCATGGTTGCCCTTGCCTATCCGGCGCTGCCGCCGATGATGGTATTCTACAGCGTTTGTTCGCCTGACTGCCAATCGTCCGATTCCGCTTTGCGCAGGCTCAACCCGAGGCGGCGTCCGGGACCGTCAATGCTGACAATACGCGCACGCACGGTCTGGCCCTGCTTGACCACATTGGCCGGGTGCATGAAATTCCCCTCGGCCAGTTCTGAAACATGGATCAAGCCCTCCAGGCCATCCTCGACACACGTAAAAGCCCCAAACGGCACTACGTCGGTAATGGTGCCTTCGACGATCTGGCCGACCTCGTATCTCTCCTCAACGGTGGCCCAGGGGTCCGGTTGCAAGCGCTTCAGGCTGAGGGCAATGCGGCCCTTGTCCGGCTCGACGCTGATCACAAATACGCGCACGCGCTGCCCCGGACTCAGCACCTGGCGGGGGTGGTCAACCCGCCCCCACGATAGTTCGGAGACATGCAACAGCCCCTCCACGCCGCCCAGGTCTACGAAAGCGCCGAAATCGGTTACGTTGGTGACAGCGCCCTCCACGATGTCGTTCGATTTCAAACGTGTCAGCAGAGCTTGCCGCGAGCCGGGGCCGCTCCGGGCTGCGCGTTCGGAAAGCACGACCCGCCCGCGGTCAGCATCATATTCGATCACTTTGAGATCAAGCGTGCGACCGACTCGTTCGGCCAGGAATCGTCGGCGGTCTTGCTCACTGATATCGACGGGGAAATCTTCCAGGTGCGACGCGGGCACAAAACCCCGCAGTGAACCCCACGAGACAATCAGCCCACCGCGGTTGTGGCCGATGACGAGCAGCTCAACTGTCTCGTCCTCGTTATAAACGCGCAACGCTTCGTCCCACGCATTGCCCGCGTGGCCGTTGCCTGTGGCCGAGGCGCTATAACCTCGACCATGTTCGCCCCCATTTGAGAGCGACTCGCGTTCAGTTGCGCGTGGATTTTCTTCCTGACCGAGAACCGCGCGCCACCAGCCATCATCCATGGCCGGAGGCTTATCAGACCCATAATTTCGCACTTCAGGCATTTGGAATATACCCCCTCCATCCCCTATTATCCGGGCTGCCTACTCGGGAGTTATAGCAGCGGCCCCCCTTCAACGATCCGACAGCATAGAATACACGCGAACGCCGATTCAGCAAATCGAGATTCGGTGTGTGCCCGCAGATGTTGATCCGCGCGCCTTATTTCAAGTCCCGCTCTGCGACAAAGCGGTATCCGGCGCGTCGGCGGCTTCGCGTTCCATCTTCACAATCGCCCGCACCACTTCTTCGAGCGCCACTTTCTGCTTGCGATACAGGTCCGCCTCCGAAACAGCCAGCCGCATTGCGACTTCGCGCACTTTGCGTCCCTGCAGAAACTTCATCTCCAGGATATTGTAGAGGATCCACTCGCCAGTAAACTTGCGCTGGCCGTCAGGCCGGACGCTGTCAATAGCGTCATGCAGCACCTGGCGGAGGGCGTTAACCGGATTGCCTTCGTGGTCGGCGAGCGCCTGCCGCACGACGCGCAATCCAAGCAGTGGGCTATGGGTCAACTTGGGGCCGCCCCAGTAGTGGTTCAACGCATCACGCACCCACTGCACGGCGTGCGCGTCGCCGGTGAGGTCGCCCTCTGTAAGCGCAGTCGCGCCGGTGTAACTGGCGGCCGCGCGCATACGTTGCAACTCGTCAACTTGCTCCAGCAAACCGTCAAGCGCCTGGAATATCTGACGCTGCAGTCGCCGATCTTCCAGCGCTGCGGCTGCGCGCTGTGCGAAGAGGTTCACTGCCGCCAGGTCCTCATCCGTCAGGCGCGCATCGTGCGGCTCGGCCAGCCCCAGCAGGCCCAGCAGCTCATCGGACTGAGCCAGGCCGGACGCCTCGGACTGCGCGCGCAACGGCAATATCCAGTACCCATTCCACACGAAATGGGCCCCGTCCCGGTGCGCCGCCACAGCTGCCGGCGGCTCATCTACGACGATCTGCGTGAGCGCGGCTGCAGGCGGCGCTCCCTTGCCGATGCGCACCTCGGTGCGGACGCCCGACGGCGTTACCACGGCCACAAATCCGGACGAAACATGCAGCGCCTCGCACGAGGCCGCCAACACGGTTTCCAGGAACTGGCGTACGTCGCCGGCCGTCAGCAACCGCTCGCTCAGGGTCTGGATGCGCTGGACATCCTCCCGATCCCGTGTCCCATAAAAGAACAGCCGCTCAAAAGGCAGGCGTAACAGGGTGATTGCGAATTGCGGCGCAAGCAGCGCGACGACGATCGCAGCGGGCATAAGTAAGGACGTGTCAATGCCGATAGCACGCTCAAGCGAGCGCACAAGCACATACGCCGCCAGCACCGATGAAGCGACAAGCGGCCCGCGCAGAATCCACTGGAACAGGCGCGCCTTGATCACACGATCCGGTTGCGGGCTGCCAAAGAAGGACACACCATAGGCCATCAACACGAGCAATCCGCCGACGGCGGTATTGCCGACAACGGCCATCGTCCAGAATACAAGCGGTGCGGCCACGGCGATGAAGCTACCGGACAGGAGCAGGTACGGGAACACGCTCAGGGGGGGCGCCAGCGACGAGAACAGCAGGTACACCATGCGCCGTCGCGTTGTGGCTGTGAGGCAGCGTTGGTAGGCGCGATAGATATTCGCGGCAGCGATTAAAGTGGCAATGCCGAATGCGACTGCAAATACGACGAACAGCGGCCCCGGAAGCAGGCCGGTGATGCCCCGATTGACGACGACGCTATGCACAATCAGGTCGGTGAGGGTTGCCAGCGCCACTACCGCCAGCCCGGCCACGTAAGCCAGGCGCACCGCCAGCCGCCGCCGGCCCCGCGACGGCCGCCCCGTGGTGGCCAACAAGGCATCAGAAAAGTGCAGATAGGTCGCCGGTGTGAGGCCGATCCCGATCCACTGAAATCGCAACCACACGGCGACCCCGGTCTCGGTCTGCGCCACATTAGCCGCCGCATCGCCAAGGTATACAAACACGATGCAGACCAGCATCGCCATGAACGAGCGCGCGACGCGGTCCCGCAGGTTGAATGTAAGCGTGTAAAAAAGGAGTGAAGCGGCAGTGATGACTACCGCGACAATAAGGAGTTCGTCGAACGCAGCCAGTACTCCGGCTAAACGGAGCGTGGCCTGCCACAACCAAACCAACATGGAACGCTATACCACTACTTAAGGTTTACACCGAAAAAAAGTGCAATATCCTGGTTTGGATAGTATCGATCATTATAGCCGCAGAATACGAGCCCGCGTTTACGGCAAAACGAAATTGCGGGGTAGTTCTTCGACTGTGTTTCTACAATCAGGCGATGGTGGTCGCTCCGGGCTGCCCAGTCAATGGCCGATGATAGCATGGCTGTGCCGATGCCGCGTCGCCGCGCCCGCCGCGCGACCGTGCAGTCCGTCACGACGGCTAAATCGCTCACTGTCCCGTTTGCAACAGCCAGATAGCCGTGGACACGGTTCTCCGTTTCAGCGACGATAAACAGCGGGATGTCCGTCCAGTGCGCCAGCAGCTGCGCAACGCTGCGGGAGGCCGGAACGCGCATGGATCGGGGCAGGCGCACTTCGCGAAACGAAACCTGCGTGTTGCGCTCTTCTTCGACAAATTCCATTTGCCACACGTAATCCGTGCTGAATCCAGCATCGAGCGCAGCCACCGCGTCCAGATCACTTGCAATTGCCGGACGAACCAGAATTGGGGCGCTAGACGCGGGCATCGCGAAATTCTACCATGCAGGGGGCCGGCTACGGACTACCGCCAATCGTAATCGGGATCACGCATGGTTCCTGGAACGCCCCCGAAGCATCGTACACGATCAGGCGGAAGCCATAATTGCCGGCCGACTGCAAGCTGGAGTCCCATGTACCGAGGACACCCTGGTTCACGGGCGTATTGCTCGTGACGACGGTCAGCCAGTTGTCGCCCAGAGTGGAAATCTCCAGTACATAGAAGGCGAAGTTGTCAATGTCGGCCGCGCCGACGACCTCTACTTGACCCGCAATGACCGCGCCCGGCAGCGGGCTGCTGATGGTTGCACGCGGATTCTGGCAACCGAGGCTCCCGGCCGGCACCGGCGTATTCTCAGGCGCGGGT
>JBHHUI010000014.1:0-13390 GCA_046753805.1 Anaerolineales bacterium | reverse complement strand
ATACCTGCGGCGCCTGGGTGAGCTGGGGCTGCACGCCAAGTACGGCGCGCGCGCCGACAGCCCAGAGGTGCGCGAACGGCTGGAATACGAACTGGGCATCATCCACCAGATGGGTTTCGACAGCTACTTTCTGATCGTGCACGACCTGTGCGCCTTCTCGAAGCGACGCGGCATCTGGTACAACGCGCGCGGTTCGGCTGCCGGTTCCATCGTGGCCTACACGCTCGACATCACCTTGGTCGAGCCGCTCGCACACGGGCTGATCTTCGAGCGCTTTCTGAACCCCGACCGCATTTCGATGCCGGACATTGATCTCGACTTCCAGGACGACCGCCGGCACGAGCTGCTCAAGTACACCGCCGAACGCTACGGGGAGGACCGGGTCGCGCAGATCATCACTTTCGGCGCATTGAAAGCGCGCGCTGCCATCCGCGACGTCGGGCGCGTGATGGACATCCCGCTGAACGACGTAGACCGGGTTGCAAAGCTCATTCCCAATATCCCCGGCAAGCCGATTTCCATCGAAGAAGTCCTGGAAGACAACGCGGATTTCAAAGAGGTCTACAACACAGAAGGCCACCTGCGCGAGATGATCGACACCGCGCGCCAGTTGGAAGGCGCGTTCCGCAACGCCGGCACGCACGCCGCCGGCGTGATCGTTGCCGACCGGCCGCTGGTCGAATACATCCCATTGCACCGCCCCACGGGCAATGCGGACACAAGCGTCATCAAAGCGACCACGCAGTTTGAGATGGAAGTCCTCGACAGCCTCGGGCTGCTCAAAGTAGACTTTCTCGGACTGCGCACGCTCACGATCATGGCGCGTGCGTGCGAGTTGATCGAGCGGCGGCACGGCGTGCAACTCGATATCCACAACATCCCCACCGACGACCCGGCCACGTTCGAGTTGCTCGGTCGCGGTGACGTGGCCGGCGTGTTCCAGGTGGAGGGGGCAGGCATGCGCCGCTTCATCATGCAGATGAAGCCGCAGCGGCTGGAGCACGTCATCGCCATGGTGGCGCTTTTCCGCCCCGGCCCAATGGACTTCATCCCAACATACATCAAACGCATGCATGGTGAGGAAGAAGTCGCGTACCGGCACCCGGCGTTGAAGCCGATTTTTGAGGAAACTTACGGGATCGCCGTGTATCAGGAACAGCTCATGCGCGCCGCCGTGGAGTTGGCCGGATACACCAACGCCGAATCGGACGACCTGCGCAAGGCCATTGCCAAGAAGATCAAAGCCAAGCTAATGAAGCACCGCGAGAAGTTCGTCTCCGGCGCTGCGGCGAAGGGGATGGCGAAAGACACCGCCGGGAAGATCTTTTCGGAATGGGAAGAATTCGCGCGCTATGGCTTCAACAAGGCCCACGCCGCCGACTATGGGGTGATTGCGGTACAGACAGCCTACCTGAAGACCCACTACCCGGTCGAATACATGACCGCCGTGCTGACAGCCGAGCGCCACGACACCTCGCGCGTTTCACTCTACACAGCCGACGCGCGTCGCATGGGCATCGACGTGCGCCCGCCAGACGTCAACTACAGCGACCTGCACTTTGCCATCGAGGACGACGCTGAAGGCAAGAGCGCGATCCGTTTTGGCCTGGGCGCAGTCAAGAACGTGGGCGAAGGGCCGGTCGCGGCCATCCTGCACGCTCGCGCGGACGGCCATAGCTTTGCCGACCTGAATGAATTCTGCACGCGGGTGGATTTGCGCAGGGTGGGCAAGCGCGCCCTGGAATCCCTGATCAAGGTCGGCGCGCTCGACCGCTTCGGGCCGCGCCATCATCTGCTCGCGGCCATGGACCAGTTGTTGAGCATCAGCTCCTCCACCCACAAGGCCGCGGAAGTGGGGCAGATCAGCATGTTTGAGATGATGGGGAGTGCAGCCGCAGCGAAGGTGGAATTGCCGACGGACGCGCCAGAAATTCGCCCGCGCGAGCTGCGCTCGTGGGAAAAGGAACTCGTGGGCGTGTATGTCAGCGACCACCCGCTCATGGATCACATCGAGCAAATCCAGGACGTGATCACAGCCTACAGCAAAGACCTGAACGAGACGAATCACAACGACGTCGTGACGCTGGCGGGCACGGTGGAGGCGATCCGGCCACACATCACTAAGAAGGGCAAGTCGATGGCGTTCGTCACGTTGGAGGACTTGCAGGGCAACATCGACCTGCTCGTCTTTCCACGGACGTGGGCCGAGGTGCGCGACTGGCTGGCGGAGGAGCAAATCGTGGCGGTGACGGGCCGGGTGGACGCTTCCAACCCGGAGGTCAAAATCCTGGTCAACACGATTTCTCGGGAATTGAAGCTAAGCCGGCCCGCACCAGTTGTCGCATCGTCAGACTCTGTAATGACGGCGCAATCCGCGCCTGCGCCGGCCCCTCCTGGCCCGCCGCAGCCGGTCATCGAAACCAGCGCCGAACCGTCGCCCGACGACATCTGGGACGTGTTCGCGCCCGATGACTGGGTTGATGGGGATGGCGGCGTGGAGGCGCCGCCCAGCAACGCGTCTCCACCGAAGGAATTGCCCGCGACAACTGGCGGAGACGAGGCGCCGGCCGCCGGTGTGACGCCGTCGAGCGCGGCGAACGGCGCTGCCCACGAACTCATCAATGGCAAGGCGCGGGGGGACGGTTATGCCGGCGGTCCGCCGCTGTTGGATGGGGAAACGGCGCAGGCGCTCAAACGCGAAGGCCCGCCAGTGCGCGTCACCATCACATTGCGCCCCGGAAACGGCCTGCTCGACCGCTACCAATTGCGCGTGAAGTGGGCGTGGCGGATATTTACAAGCTTCCCCGGCAACGACCAGTTCGCGATGATCGTCTACGAAGACGACGGCCGGCGCTTTGAGTTGGATTTCCCCAACATCACCACCAGCTACTGCGACGACCTGCTCGACCAGCTCAGCAATATCATCACCGTCCCCAACGACATCGACGTGCAGCCGTTGCTGTTGTAGGGTTCCGGAAACGTAGCGCACCTCCCCAGCCTCATCCACTGGCGCGATAGAATTTCGCTGTTCACATCCTTCTCCACACGGAGTCACCTTGGCAGCGCTTGCAGCCTCCATCGAAGCTATGTATTTACGCTTGGCCGCGTTCGCTGAGCGCCAGAGCACGCTCCTCGCGCTCGGCCTCGTATTCGGCTCGACGCGGCTGCTAAGCGGACTATTCCTGCAGCTAACGTTCGCAGGTTACGGACCAGCATTCAGCCTTTTCATGAATCAGGGCCGCTTCGTCGCCGGCGGCGCCCTGCCCTTTGTGGATTACTGGATGGAATATCCGCCCATGTTCCCGTGGCTCAACGTTGGCGCGTATCTTGCCAGTCAACTGATCCCCGGCGAGACGACGCTCTGGTACGGCACGCTATCGCGCTGGGCGCTCGTTCCATTCGACATCGGCGGCCTCACAGTGTTGTATCTGATCGCACGGCGGCTCAACCCGGAAGCTATCGCACTGCGCTCGGTTCTGCTGTACGTCATGACGTTCGTGACCCTCTACGTTCCACTTGGTTGGTTCGATGCAATGCCGCTTTTCTGGTTGCTGTTGACGATCTTGCTGACGTTGCGGGGCAACCCAACAGGAACCGGAATAGCTGCTGGGCTGGGATTCCTGACGAAGCCCATCCCGCTGCTGGCTTTGCCGACAGCCTGGATGCGTATGTCCGCCAGAGGGGCGCGCACCCGGCTCGCCGTCGCCGCTGTGGCGGCCATCGCAATTCCCATCGCGCCGCTTGTGTTCGCCAATCCCGCCCTCAATCTCGCCTACCTCTCCAATTTGCTGAACCGCTCATCCTGGGAAACTATCTGGGCTTTGCTCGACGGCTATCACAGTTATGGCTCAGTCGTGCCGCTCGAGGCGCGCTTCGATCCGACCAGTGCTGCTTGGCAGGCGCATACAGGCGCGGGCGGTTACGAGCCTTGGTCCACCATTGCATTCGGCTTGCTTGCCCTTGGGCTGTGGACGCGCAGAATCAACTGGCAAGACAACCGGCGCGCGGTCGCCTTCGTAGGGCTGACATGGTGTCTGTTCGCTCTCTGGAGCCGAGGCTACAGCCCGCAGTGGGCGATTAACTTCATTCCGTTCGTGGCGCTTCTCCTGCCGAACGTTCGCGGTGCGGTCTATTTGCTGCTGCTCGGTGTAGCGCTCGTGGCGGAGTGGCCGGCCGCGTTCACGCTTTTTGCTGACCAGCAATGGTATCTGGACGCTATTATCGTCTGGCGCACAGCGCTGACGGCGGTGCTGACTTTCGAACTGGGAACGATGGTCTTCGTCTCTGAGAGCGCCGTCGCACGTTGGCGCAAGATAGCCCCCGTGGCGCTGCTCACATTACTGGCAGCCGCCGGCGTGATCTTCGTCCGCGCCGGCCGCGGTTACCTGCGTGCGCAACTTGCCAACGAACCACTACGCGCAACTGTAGAAACCCTCCGTTCCGAGACCGGGCCACAGTCCGGGCTGATTTGTCGAGAGATCGACGTATGTGAACAGCTAGCACCCTACCTTCCACAATTGGACCAACATTGGTTGCCCGACCCGGATAGCTGGCAGGCGCAGCAGCTGCCAGCGTTTGCAGAGCAACACCCCGACCTGTGGTACGTCGAACCGTTTGACGACGAAACGGGTCATGACCTGTCGGTCGAGTCATGGCTGAGCCAACGCTATGGCAAAGCATCGCTAGTTTGGATTGAGGGCGCGCGCGTGGCGCGCTTTGTCGCCATGGAGGTCGATACGGTTGAGCCGGCAGACGTGTATTTCGGCCAGACCATCCGCCTGACCGGCTACGGGACGCGCCGGCAGGGACGCTATCTAAACATCGCGCTTATTTGGGAGAATCTGGCGACCGCGGAGCTTCCTTTGAAGACGTTTGTGCACGTCTGGGACAACGCGGACAATCTGATCGCACAGAATGACCAATACCCGGTTGGCGGTTTCCAGCCTCCGAATACGTGGGAGCCTGAAAGTACCGTCCGGGACTTACATGGGTTGCTATTGCCCGTGAACGCGGCCGGACCGTTTCGGATCAGATTGGGTTGGTATGATCCAGCAACTGGAGAGCGCCTGGCCATACAGAGTCCGCCAGACGCACTCGGTAACGAGATGTTTGAGATCGAGATTCCGTAAGTCCGAGTGTTGACAAGCTACACCCACAGCGGCTCCTCGTACACCCCGAACACTTCCTTCATCACACCCATAATCTCGCCCAGCGTGGCATAGACATGGACGGCCTGCAGGATGTGCGGCATGGTGTTCTCTGCGCCCTGCGCCGCGATGCGCAGCCGATCGAGCGCCTGCCCCACCGCGCCGTTGTCGCGCTCGGCGCGCAGCTTTTCGAGCCGTTTACATTGACGGTCGTACCCCTGCGGGTCCATTTCCAGGATCGGTATCGCGATCGGTTTGTCGTCCGCGAAATCGTTGACGCCCACAATCGTGCGCTCCCTAGCGTCGATCTCGCGCTGGTAGCGGAAGGCCGCGTCGGCGATCTCGCGCTGGAAGAACCCAGCCTCGATTGCCGGCAGCACGCCGCCAAGTTCTGCGATGCGCTGGAAGTATTCCTGCGCCTGCGCTTCCATCTCGTTCGTCATCGCCTCCACAAAGAAGCTGCCGCCGAGCGGATCGATGGTGTTCGCCACCCCAGACTCTTCGGCGATGATTTGCTGCGTGCGCAGCGCAACCGTGACGGCATGTTCGGAGGGCAGCGCCAGCGCTTCATCCATCGAATTCGTGTGCAGGCTCTGGGTGCCGCCGAGCACGGCCGCCAGCGCCTGGATTGCCACGCGTACCACATTGTTTTCGGGCTGCTGCGCCGTCAGGCTCACACCGGCTGTCTGCGAATGGAAGCGCAAGAGCCAGCTGCGCTGGCTCTTCGCGCCAAAGGTTTCGCGCATTTCGCGCGCCCAAATGCGCCGCGCCGCCCGGTACTTGGCGATCTCCTCGAAGAAGTCGTTGTGGGCATTGAAGAAGAAGGACAGGCGCGGTGCGAAGTCGTCCACGTCCATGCCCCGCTCCATCGCCCAGCGCACGTATTCCAGCCCATCGGCGAGCGTGAACGCCAGTTCCTGCGCCGCCGTACTCCCGGCCTCGCGGATATGATAGCCGGAGATGCTGATCGTGTTCCACTGCGGCAGGCGCTGCGTCCCGAATTCAATCGTATCCACGACCAGCCGCATCGACGGTTCCGGCGGAAAGACGTATTCCTTCTGCGCGATGAACTCTTTCAGGATGTCATTCTGGATCGTGCCGCGCAGCTGCTCCGGCCGCACGCCCTGTTTCTCGGCAGTGGCAATGTACATCGCCCACAGCACGGCCGCGGGTGAGTTGATCGTCATCGAAGTCGAGACTTTGTCGAGCGGGATGCCAGCCAGCAGGATTTCCATGTCTTGCAGTGAAGACACGGCCACACCGCAGGTACCGAACTCGCCCAGCGCCTCCGGCTGGTCGGTGTCGTAACCCATGAGCGTGGCGAGGTCGAAGGCGATGGAGAGGCCGGTCTGGCCCTGGTCGAGCAGGTAGCGAAAACGAGCGTTGGTTTCCTCCGCCGACCCGAATCCGGCAAACATGCGCATCGTCCACAATCGGCCGCGGTGGCCGGTGGCGTGCACGCCGCGCGTGAAGGGATATTCGCCCGGCTGGCCGAGGTGCTCCAGGTAGTCCAGGTCGGCCACATCAAGCGGCGTGTACAGGCGCTTGATCGGCTCCGAGGAGGTCGTGATGAACTGCTCGCGGCGCTCCGGCTTGCGCGCCAGCGTCTGCTGCAGCGTCGTCTCTTCCCAGCGTTCGGCGCGCTCACGCAGTGCGTCAAGTTTGTCTTTGTCGTACATGGAGCCTCCGGCAGATTCAGGGCATTGCCGGAATTATAGCGCCCGGTGAATGGAACGCGGATTCGCGCAGATTACGCTTTTTTCTGTAATCCACGTTTACCTGCGTGCACCTACGTCCAACTTTAACGCCCGCTGCGGTCAGCCACAATAATCGGCTGCATCCAAGATGCAAAGCAGAGCCGGGCGCGTTACTGACGGTATAATGAACATACGTACTGGGCCAGCACACCTGCATATAGAGATATTAGTCGACGCGCAACATGTTGCTCCTGATCGCGTATCTGTTGGGCTCCATCCCCACCGCACAGATTGTCGGACGGCGGTATGGGTTGGATATGCGCGTGGCAGGCAACGGCAATATCGGCTCGAAGAACGTTTTCCACCAAGCCGGCCTGTGGCCCGGCGTGTTCGTTGGGGCGGCCGACGTCACCAAAGGTGCATTGGCGATCTGGCTGGCGAAATGGTCGGGGGCGAGCGAGACATTACTCTACCTGACCGGCCTAGCCGCCGTGCTTGGACATGATTTCCCGATCTTCCTGCGGTTTCATGGCGGCCAGGGCATGGCGACGGCGCTGGGCGTGCTGGGCACGTTGCAGCCGTTTGAGGTCGCTATCGGAGTAGTGGTTGCGCTTGCCAGCCTGCGTTTCACCGGCAACTGGAACTTAAGCTGGAGTATCGGGCTGGGTATCGTGCCGGTGAACGCGTGGGCCTTCGGCCGGTCGCCGCAAGAGGTCTGGTATACCATCGTCGTGTTACCGACGGTCGGATTGAAAAAGATGATCGATATGACAAGCGGGATCGGGATGGCCCACCGGCGAACGTGAACTCGCCTCAAATGGAGATATGGCACCATGGCTGAAGTAAAACGCAAACCCCTCAACTGGATACCGCAACCGGGCATCGGGTTCACCGTTGTGCGCCGGCTCGATGGCGGCATGCACTTTACATTCACCGACCTGGATCGCAAGACACTGGAAGCGTGGCGCGGCTTTGCCTTGCAGCACCTGATGGATGCCGAGGGCCCGACACGCAACTTGTACGACCTGCGCGCCGTCGGGCATATCCCCGACCACGCGATTCAGTTCGCGGTTGAGGCAAACAGCGATCCAGCGGCGCGGCATATCCGCCTGGCCGTTGTGGTGACGAACGACGACGTGGCCGCCGCGCTGCGCAAGGTGGATGCGCTGACTGCGCTGCAGGGCGTGGGCACGGAAATGGGGTTGTTCACAAACTTGACCGCGGCGGAAGAATGGCTCAACAAGCCGTTCAGCCCGCTGTTACGCTGAACAAGTAACCCGTCACCTTTGACCCCAGAGGACATCCTTCAGGCAATCGGCTCCCGGGACTCGGCCGGCTGGCTGCATGACGGTCCCCAAGCCGCTGCCGATCGACGATCCTGCGCGTCTTGCATCTACCCGTTCGGCGCGAGACGCAAACTGCTCAGGCAGTGACTCCCAGGAAATCAAACAATACACGATTGAAGGCCTCCGGCTGATCGCCGATCACGCCGTGGCCGGCTGCTGGAATGACGACGTGCTGCGCGCCCGGGATGCGAGCGGCCAACACACGCTGATAGTTTGGATCAACCGTCGTATCGTTTTCGCCGGTGATGACCAGCGTGGGCGCGCGGATCTCATTTAACCGCGCCTCCACGTTGAAGCGGGCCAGCGCGCGCATCGCGGCGCGGTAGCCGCGCGGGTCGGCCTGGGCGATCTGCGCGCGCAGCCCAGCGCGCAGTTGCTCGTGCTCGGGCTGTGGAAAGACACGCTTCACGACTGCGCGCGCCTGCGTTTCCAGTCCCAGGGTGTGCACCAGCACCAGGCGCAATCCAAAATAGAACCAGCCGCCAGGCCCGTCTGGCCGCAAGCGCGCAAATGTGTTGGCGAGCGCCAGGCGTTGTACGCGCGCTCCATAATCGAGGGCGAGTTGCAGAGCTATCGTACCGCCCATGGAAATTCCGACCACATGCGCTGCGTCGACGCCGAGCGCTGCAAGCAATCCGGCCATGTCTTCCGCCATCGCAGCGACGCTCGTGCAGCCGGGGTAGGTCGAGCGGCCAAACCCGCGCGCGTCAGGCGCGATGACGCGGTATCCGGCCTCCACCAGCGCCGGAATCTGCATAGCCCACGATTCCCCGGTCGCGCCGAGGCCGTGCAAGAGCAGCACAGGCTGAACGCCCGAGGGATTCTCGTCGAGGTAGTGAAGATTGAGCCCGGGGGAAAGTTGAATGGCTGGCATGTTTGGAAATTGGAGATTAGAGATTTGTGGATCGAGTTGGCGGGCACCACACTTCACGCTTCGTCGGCAGACAAAGGATACTCCACCCGCGCGCGAGTGACCGCCAGGCCATCTATCGCCAGCACAGTCAGGCTCACGTCGCTCCAAAGGAATTGATCACCCACCTGCGGCGGACGGCCAAGTCCAGCGACGATCAGACCGCCCACGGTATCCACATCCGGCAGGCGTTCTTCGCCGCCAAGGAACACACGCTTGCGCAACTCCTCGACGGGCAGCGCGCCGGCAACTTCCAGCACGCCCGGCGCTATTTCTGCAAGCAGCTCGCCTTCCTGGTCGAATTCATCATGCACTTCACCCACAATCTCTTCGACCAGATCCTCCAGCGTGACGATCCCGGCCATCCCCCCGTACTCGTCGAGCACAACCGCCATGTGCTGGCGGCGGCGCTTGAATGCCGCCAACAACATTTCTGCGGGCCAGTGCTCGGACACGATCAGCGCGGGGCGCAGCAGCAGACGCAAGTCGAACGCCCCGCGCGCGCGCACTTGCTGGCGCACGAGGTCTTTTACGTGCAGGATGCCCACAACATGGTCCAGGTCTCCTTCATATACTGGAAAACGCGAGTAGCTGCTTTCCGTGACGAGCCGCAAAATCTCAGACAACGTGGCGTTGCTGGCAACCGCCTGCACAGTGTTGCGGGGCTTCATCATCTGGTGCACTTTATGCTCGCCGAAGCCGAAGATATTCAGGAGCATTTCTTCTTCCTGCTCGGCCAGCAGGCCGCCTTCGGCGCTCTCCGTCACGATTAGCTCGAGTTCCTCGGGCGAGTACAAGCGGTCGTGGCCCTCCGCCGGCGGTACGCGGAACACCCATAGCAGCAGACGGCCGATGCCATTCAGAATGCGAACCGGCGCGCCAAAGATCGATTCCATCACCTGCATCGGGCGCGCCACGAAGAGTACCGCCCGGTCGGCTGCTGCCAGAGCGAGCGACTTGGGGACCATTTCGCCGACGACCACGTGCAGATACGTCAACAGGCTGAGACTCACCACGTAACCGACTGTGTGCAGCATCGCGGGCGCAGGTTCGCCGCCAAGCACGCGCGCCAGATACGGTTCGAGAAAATGCGCCACTCGCGGTTCGCCGTACATACCCAGGCCGAGCGACGCTATTGTGATACCCAATTGTGCGGTGGCGATGTAGCGGTCTTGCTTTTCGCGGGATTCCAGTACATCGTGAACGTGCGCCGCAGTGCGATGACCGGCTGCGACCAGTTGCTCCACCTGCGTCGGCCGCACGCCGATGAGCGCAAACTCGGACGTGACGAACAGGCCGTTGAGCAGCACAAACACGATGATGACGATCCCCGGCACGATCAGCGTGTCGAGGCCCGGCAGGTCTTCGCCGGCAAGCGCAACTGCGAACAGGCCGACGCCCGGCAGGGCGAGCAGCCCGGCCAGCTTACTCACGGGCGACAACCTCCCACTCGCCGATGGGGCCGGTCGGCCGCTCGGGCAGCTGCAATGACACCTCGGTGATGGTGCGCCCGTCCATGGCCTCGACCCGTACCCGCACGCTGCGGCGTGCGGCGGGCGCGCCCTCGTCTCCCTCGAAAGTTGCACTTTCCAGTGCGGCGTCTGTCGCCGCGTCCAGCAGCACTTCATCGCCGACAACCGGCAGGCGTCCCAGGCAACTGAATACCAGCCCACCGAGCGAGTCCGATTCGTCGTCCGGGAGGTCCAGCTCCAGGTATTCATTTACATCGGTTACGAGCAGCTCTGCGCTCAGGTACAACCGGCCTTGTTCGTCGGCCGCAATCAGCGCTGACTCGTCGTCAAATTCGTCCTGCAGCTCGCCAAAGATTTCTTCGATCAGGTCCTCGTATGTAACGAGGCCGGCGGTGCCGCCATACTCGTCAAACACAATCGCCAGGTACTGCCGGCTGACGTTTAACGTGCGCCAGACCTCGTTGATCGACAGCGTCTCTGGCACGTAGATCAATTCGCGCAGAATTTGCGCGAGATTGGCATCTTGTTGTACGTGCAGTTTGAACACATCTTTGACGTGCACAAATCCGACCAACTGGTCGAGGCTTTCTCTGTAGAGCGGGATGCGGCTGACGCCTTTGGCCGTGGCAAGCTCCAACAAGTCGTGCACGGATGACCCGGTGGGCGCAGCCGCCATGCGCGTGCGCGGCGTCATGACCTGCCGCGCGACGAGATCGCGCATGCGAAATGCATTGCGCAGCATCTGCCGCTCTTCGTCATCGAGCAGCCCGCCCTCATAGCTGTCCGATACGAGCAATTCGATCTCCTGCGGCGAATGGACTTCGCTATGTTCATGGTGCCCGCCCGCGCCGATGAGTCGTAGGATGATGTTGCCGCTGCCGTTGAAGAACCAGATAAACGGGGCGAGCAGTACCCGCGCCCAGCGTACCGGCAGCACGGTTGCCCGCGCCACGTCCTCACGAAACTGGACTGCGAGCGACTTGGGGAACAACTCACCGAACACGACCTGCAGCACAGTGAAGAAAATGAGAATGCCGGTGGCAGAGATGGACTCGGCTGCCGGCGCTGCCAGTACGCCAAGTCTGATTAGCAGCGGCGCAAGCGCGGCCGCAACGGTGTTCTGCCCGTAAGCGCCCAGCACCAGCGAAGAGGCCGTTATGCCTAGTTGACAAGCAGCAATGTAATTGTCGAGCCGCCGGCTATCTTCCATGATGGGCAGCAGCATACGCGCGAACCGGTCTCCGCGGGCCGCCATCCGGTTTACGCGCGTTTTTCGCGAGCCGACGGTTGCAAATTCGGCGGCGACGAACAGGGCGTTCGCGGCCACCATCAGCGCGACGGTTAATACAATGGTGAGGAAGAACACAGTTACCGTGCGGAGTTAGCTTTCGAGCGGCGCATGTGAACGGATTGTAATCTAACCCCTCACGCTATGAACGCAAGTGACGCACAGACATCTCGAGTGCCATTGTACAGATAAACGTCGCGGTGGTCGCCCAGGACGGCCGCCGCCGCGGACAGCTGCAGCGCAGTTCGCCGCTGCAGCCGAATGAAAACAGCAGGCCTGTATGGCCGGCTGCAATGCATGCGTTTCGTATGCTGTTGTATGCCGACAGCGCAACAAGCCCCGGCGTCGGCTACGCCGCAGACGCCGGAACTGGGGCAGCGCTGCCAGACCGGCGGCGAGCGGAGATAATGGAAACCAGAGTAGACGGATGTTTTCGCTCAGTGGGGCCCAATTGCCTACAGCCGACAGACGAGTCGGCGCGGCCACACGGCTGTGCGCGAGCCCAGCTTAGCCCAGATTGCCGTTCCGCGCCATGCGCGCCTGGCGCATGATTTCGGCGATCTGTCCGAGATGATCGTCGTCGTGTTTCAGCCCGCCGACGAAGCGCAGCACCGGGTCCGCCTTGCCGATAATGACCGGCTCGTCCGGCCAGACGGCGAGCATCGCCAGCCGCATGCGGCGACTTTCCTCCAGCCGCCGGCGAATCTGGTCCACGGTCGTCACCGTTTCCCACGGGACTTCGTAGCGCGAGCGCCCATGATACTCCACGCCTCGCGCGAGTTCGGCCGCAATAAACGCCGCTTCTTCAGCAGACGCCGTGGCATGCACAATCACATGGCCGAGCGTCCATGCGAGTTCTGTATCCGAGTCGTCCGCGGCGTACGGGTCATGCGCGTGCGGGTCATGCGGCACAAACGTCACGTCCGCATCGACGGCGTCCGCGGTCAAGTCCAGCATCTTGTCGATCATCTCGTTGGTCAAATCGCGCAGATCGTCGGGGGTCAGGTCGCTGACCAACTGGCTGAGACCCATTTCCTTACTGCGCACCGGCGCAAAATCGAGCATAACGGCCCTCCCTCTGTCTTGTTTCATGGGGCGAATTGTAGCAAGTCGAACACCGAGCAAGCTTACATTCTTGCTGCTGCTTGCGTATGGACGTTCTTGGACGGGAATAACTTACGCGGGAAAGGAAAGATTTCTCGCTGGAGAAGCTAGTCGGTGGCGGCCTACCCTGAGAGCGTCTCGTGAGCGGCGGCAGCGACGTCCATATCGTCGTCGCTAATGCTGTGGACTACATAGCCTTGCATCTCTCCCTCGGTATCGGCATGCTTGCCGAGGATTGATGTCGGCGACACGTTCACGCGGCGATATACGTGCTCATAAACAGCCTGCGAAATGACGACCTCGCCGCCCGCAGCGCTCTCCGTCACCCGCGAGGCGCGATTGACCGCCTCGCCGATGACAGTGAACTCCATCCGCTCTGCGGAGCCGACAAAGCCGTAGATAACGGCGCCTGTATGGATACCGATG
>JBHHUI010000013.1:0-13534 GCA_046753805.1 Anaerolineales bacterium | reverse complement strand
ACACGACTATCTCCCGCCGCTCGACGTTATCGCGGGCTGGCTGCCCCGCGTGCCGGACGTGGGCGTCAAGCTGTCGCCGGGCGTGCGGCTTGCAGAAATTGAACACTATGATGCTGAGATTGAATTCATCTCGGTCAACGGCGAGCTGCGGGAGGCAGTGCTCTGGTTTGGCGGTCTGCAACATGGGACGCGTCGGGCAACGCTACTGCCGGGCGGGCACACACTGCTCCCGGTGGACGGCGCCCCGGTGCCGGTTGGGCCGCCGCGCGCCGTCCTGTATGAGCCAGACCCGGCGGTGCTGCGCGCCGGATTGGTGGAAGACCTGGCCCGGGTGCTCGGTGCAGGCAAGATCGATCCGGATATCGCCTACCTTACATCTGACGCGGTTGCACCGACGCCGTTTGCGCGCGCGTTCTTCGTAGAGCAAGACATGCCATTTGGGATCAAACGCGTGCGGGCTGCACTCCGCGCGTTGGGTGTGGGGCGCGTCACGGTCAAGAAACGTGGCTCGCCGCTGGAGGTGGACGCGTTTGTGCGGGCCATGAAGCTGCGCGGCGATCCGGCCAATGAAAAGATCGTATTCCTGACCCATGTCCAGCAGCGCCCGTGGGTGCTGATCGCGCGCCCGGTGCTATAATCGCGCCGACCGGATTTCTAGCGCAAGGGCGCCCTGACGCGATGGCCGGGATTGGCTTTGCGTCTTTGCAACCGGGCGTCTCTGCATCAACTCTGATGCGTGCATTCGGGTGTGAGACCGCAACGGATGGGCGGCCACGTCTATCCGTTGTATTGATTCAGGAGGTCGGGCATTACGTATGCTTTCATTGACAAGTGACTACATCACCGATGAGGGCACGCCGGAGGCGTTTCTGGGCCCCATGGCCGACGCCGGCTTCACACATGTGCATTGGTGCCACGAATGGAACACGGACTATCTGTATACCGCCGCCGACGTCCGGCTCGCCAAAGAATGGCTGCAGGCGCACGGACTGCAGCTGGTTGACCTGCACGCCTCCGCCGGCATCGAGAAAGATTGGGTCTCCAGCGACGAGGATGCACGTCAGGCTGGAGTCGAACTTGTGCGGAACCGCATGCGCATGACGGCGCGGCTCGGAGGCGAAGTGATCGTGTTGCATTTACGGCCGCAGCCGGCGGCCATGGCGGCGCGTGAAGCATACTGGTCGCAAGTGCGCAAATCGCTCGACGCACTTGCAGCGGTGTCTGCCGACCTGTGGGTGCGGATCGCGCTGGAGAATCTATCGGACGACAACTACGCCACACTGGAGCAGGTCTTCGAGGACTACGATGCTGATTTTGTCGGGCTGTGCTACGACAGCGGGCACGGTCAGATTGTAGCGGGCGGGCTGGACTTCCTGGAGCGTGTCAAAGATCGGCTGATTGCCCTGCATCTGCACGATAACGACGGCAAGTCAGACCTGCACCGGCTCCCGCTGAATGGATATGTGGACTGGCGCAGGCTCATGCCGCTGATCGCGGCCTCGCCATACAACGGCCCGATCACACTCGAGGCTACCATTGCGAATTCAGGCTTCACAGAACCCGGTTCGTTCCTGCGCCAGGCCGCATTGAAGGCCACGGCGGTCGCCGGGATGTTGCGCCTCCAGCGGGAGAGACTGGCCGCAGGGCAAGCGCAGGGGTCGGCCGCCGATGAGGCTGCCTGAGACTTTCGTCCAGCCCGCACACCGCGCCTCCGAGGGAAAAAAGCGGGCGCTATTTGTAGCGCCCGCGCTTGACGGATTCGTTAATTTCCTGCTCGCGTTCTTTGCGGAATTGAACTGCGGCGTGGAATGCGTCTTCAGGCGTTTCATACTGGTACAGGTAAAAGCGTTTTGTGCGCAGCAGGTTGGGGCGTGGATTCCACGATACTATGTAACACTTCAGTCGCGTCCCGTTGCGCTGCTTGTGGAGGTTTTCCGAGACGCCCACGACGCCGGTCTTGTTGTTTTTCGGAGGTCTTGTGAAGTAGGGTCGGCGGATTTCCGGTAGGGTGCGCTCGTATTCTGCTTTGTGTTTCTTGGCCGCCTGTAGCGCCTTACGCTTGCCGCCGTGTACGCTGTCGCTGAAAAACTTCGCATGGATGTGGCCTTCGAAGTACACGCGCACGAACCATCCGACGGCGCGCGCCGAGTCAATGCGGGAAATGCCTTTCACTGACAGGCTCCTGTACAGAATTTTGTCACGAAAGATTGTAGCATCATTCCACAACGGTATGGGTGTAAATCGCAAACGCACTGGAGCGGTGTCTTTGAATACCATTGTGGCGCGCGGCTGCGCATCCATCCCCTTGGATGGCATTCAGCGCGGCTTAGAATGCCTCGCGTGCGATGTGCGCATGAAAGCGCTATGACCTGGAATATCGCACACCGTGGGGCCGATAGCCTCGCGCCCGAGAACACGCTGGCGGCGGCGCGCAAGGCTTTCGAGTGTGGCGCCGATATGTGGGAGCTGGATGTGGCCGTGTCTGCCGATGGGGCGCTTGTGCTCTTGCACGACGACACGTTGCTTCGCACGACCAACGTACGCGCGGTCTTCCCGGACCGCGACATGTGCACAAGCTCCACATTTACGCTGGCCGAATTACAGGCGCTCGATTGCGGGAGTTGGTTTGCGGAGGCGGACCCGTTTGGCACGATTGCGCGCGGTGAGGTGTCCGCGGGCGATTGCGTTGCCTACCGCGGTGCGCGCATTCCTACGCTGCGCGAGGCGCTGGAGTTTACCCGGAGCCACGACCGGGCCGTCAACGTGGAGATCAAATCGTTGCCTGCGCCCATGGAAGACTTTCCAGTCGCCACGGCAGTCGGCGAGTTGGTGCAATCGCTGGCGATGCAAGATCGCGTTATTGTGAGCTCGTTCATCCGCGCCCGTCTTGACGAGGTGCGGGCTGTGGCGGCGGAGGTGCGCATCCATGCGCTCGTCGGATATGCAGAAGATGAATTCGTTCGCATGCCTACCGGAGGCGCGCTCGACGGAATTCACCCCCGCTATAATAGGGTCTCTGACGAACAGGTCCGCGCGGCAATGACGGCCGGCCATAAAGTGATTCCGTGGGTTGTCAACGAAATCGCCGCTATGGAGCATTTCCTGGCGCTGGGCGTTGACGGCATTATCACCGACTATCCACAGCGCCTGCACGCCGTCCTCCAGGACCGTTCGTGACCGACCTGACTGTTTTCACTATCCCTACCCCCTATGTTGTATGCACTGATAGCCAGCGCGCTCTTCTTCGACTTTCTGAACGGTTTCCACGACAGCTCCAATATCGTGGCGACTGTGATTGCCTCGCGCGCCATGTCGCCGCGCTGGACCTTGTTCCTGACCGCGGCTGCCGAACTCGCCGGCCCGCTGTTGTTTGGCGTGGCGGTCGCCACGACGGTCGGCGCCGGGCTGATCGACAGCCATGCGATCACGCTGCCGGTAATCCTCGCGGGCATTTGGGCGGCGATTGCCTGGAATCTCTTCACATGGTACGTTGGCCTGCCGTCGTCATCTTCGCACGCACTCGTGGGCGGCCTCATCGGCGCGGCGGTTGTGGCAAGCGGCTTGCAGGTGGTACAGTTGCGCGGTCTTTTCAAAATCCTGTTGGCGCTCTTGATCTCGCCGCCGCTTGGTTTATTGATTGGTTTTTTCTTTATGCGCCTTGTCCTGTTTTTCAGCCGGGCGGCCTCGCCAAAGATCAACAACTTCTTCAAGCGCGCTCAGATCCCGACTTCCATCACGCTGGCGTTGAGCCACGGCACGAATGATGCGCAGAAGACGATGGGCATCATCACGCTTGGCTTGGTGGTCGATGGTGTGCTGCCGACGTTTCAGGTACCCTTGTGGGTCGTGCTGGCAAGCGCGATGGCCATTGCGCTGGGGATTCTGAGCGGGGGCTGGCGTCTCATCCGCACGCTCGGCGGGCGGATATATACCATGCGTCCGATACACGGCTTCGCCAGCCAGGTGGCCTCCACCGCTGTCATCCTGGGGGCTGCGCTGCTGGGTGGACCGGTGAGCACAACGCAGGTCGTCGGGTCGGCGATCATGGGAGTGGGGTCGGCCGAGCGTATCAGCAAGGTGCGCTGGCAGGTGGCGCAGGAAATGCTGCGCGCCTGGGCGCTCACCATCCCGCTTACATCCATCGTGGGCGCGCTCATGTTCTGGCTGTTGGATCGTTTTTTGTAGAAAGGGGATTGCATGGGTCTGCTCGATCGTTTTCGTAAGTCGAAACAACACCACATGGTTACGCTCCTGGTCCGGCAAGCCGAACTCACGTTGGAGGGGCTGATGCAATTGCAAGCGTATGTGCGCGAGCCGAACCAGGACATCGCCGAATCTGTACGCAACCTGGAAAAAGAAGCCGACGAAGTGCGGCGCATACTCATCGACGAGTTAAATCGCAACTTCGTTACACCCTTCGACCGGGAAGACATATTCGCCCTCTCGCGCAATATCGATGACGTCATCGACTATGCCTATTCGACGGTGGACGAAATGGCAATCCTGGATGTCGCCCCGAACCAGTTCCTCGAGCGCATGGTTTCTTTGTTGACCGACGCAGCCGCAGAAATCCACCGGGGCGTCCTGCGCCTGCAAGAACGTCCCGGCGTTGCCAACGAACATGCGATGCGTGCAAAAGCGCTGGAAAACCGCGTGGAGCGCGTGTATCGTGAAGCCATTGCCGACCTCTTCAACAGCCCGCATGATCTGGAACATGTGATCGACATGCTGAAGCTGCGGGAGATATACCGCCATCTCTCAAATGCAGCCGACCGCGGCGATGAGGCCGCAAACGTCATCGCCGACATAGTCGTGAAACGCGTGTGAGGCGCGCCGATTCTGTTTGAGCTTTGCTGGGTTGACCTGTCCGGGCCGCTTGCGGCGTTGGCAGCTTATTCCTGGCTTGCGCCGCGCGTAGGGCTTGCCCGGCGTAGAGTCCACCGGAAGTTGTCGCTACGGTTCGAATACCGAGTCAGACTGGCGGCCCTCGACGACTCTTGAAATCTAAACGCGCGCCCGCGCTGCCCTTTTCGCCCTGGCGTGTATTGCTGCCTGTGGGGCTGGGGACAAGTCTTTCGCTCTTCGGCGATACCTCGCTGTACACGGTGCTTCCCACACACACCGACGCGGCGGGCGTGGCCTTGTTGAGCGTGGGCGTGCTGCTTTCGGCCAATCGCTGGATACGGCTGGTGCTGAACGGGCCGACCGGGCTGCTGTACGAGCGCTGGCCGCGCCGGCGCCTATTTGTGCCTGCGCTGTTCGTCGGCGCGCTATCGACGGCGATTTACGGGTACACATCCGGTTTCTGGCCGCTGCTCGTTGGCCGGTTGTTGTGGGGCCTTGCCTGGGCCGGCATCTGGGTTGGCGGCAATACCATTGTCCTCGATATCACCCATGCAGGAAGTCGCGGCAAATGGGTCGGTATTTACCAGGTTTCGTTCTTCCTGGGGACCTCCGGCGGCGCGCTCGCCGGCGGTATTCTGACGGATGTGGTCGGTTACCACGTCGCCATGGCGATCAATGCTGCCGCAACGCTGTTGGGCGCGGTGCTGGCGCTTGTACTCCTGCCCGAAACGCGGGGCGCGCGCCTCGCGTCCGAGGAGCACATCTCCGCCGCCAGCGCCGCACGGGCCAGCCGACCCAATGGTAGCTTTGCAGCGGCAGTAGCTTTGCAGGCAGCCAACCGCCTCGTGATCCCCGGCATTATGCTCGCAACCTTCGGCTTGTATCTCTCCAACAGCTTCGGCGGCGAGATTCATGCCCTTGGGCGGGCGCTGGGCATTGCAACCGTAACGGGGATCGCGTTGAGTGCGAACGGAATTATCTCGATGGTGTCGTCGCCGCTGGTCGGGCGTGTATCGGATTGGGCTGGAAGCCGCTGGCGCATGGCCACGGGTGGGCTTGCGATCGGAATGGCGGGTTTCCTGTTGTTCGTGTTTGCGCCGCCTCCATTTACGTTGTTTGGCATTGTACTGGTCGCGCTGGCTGGCGCGAGCAACCAGGCCATGACTACAGCGCTTGCTGGTGACATTGCAACTGCCGGCCGCCACAGCCGCAGATTGGGCGTCCTCTTCACGTTCGGGGACCTTGCCAGCGCGATCGGGCCTCCGTTTGCGTTCGCGTTGATCCCGTTAATCGGCGTCGGCGGCCTGTATTTGTTTTGCGCCGGCGTCTTTGGACTGCTGGCCGGCGTCAGCGCCCAGCAGGCGCAGCGGGTGGCGCGCGCTGCGCCTGCTCCGGCCGAGATGGGCTAATCATTGACCGCAGTCTGGTGACCGGTGTAGACTTGCTGCATCCAACCGGGAGATAGGTGGAGGCTGTCATGACAGGCCCGATACGCAGAGAAGTGCTCACATGGCGCGATGTGGAAAAACTCATCGACGTGCTCGTGCCGCAGTTCGAAGGTGAATTCGAGGCCATGGTGATTATCACCCGGGGCGGAATTGTGCCCGGAGGCATGCTCGCCGAAACCCTGGACCTGAAAGATATCTTCCTTGCCGCGGTGAGCTTTCCGCTCATGGACGCCGAATACCGGCTGCTTGCCTGGCCAGAGTTCCTCCAGTTTCCCAACCCCGACATGGTGCGCGGCAAACATGTGCTGGTCATCGATGACGTGTGGGGTTCCGGCCGCACGATGATATCCGTCAAGGACGGGCTGCAGGCGGCCGACTGCCGGCCCGAAACGTGTGTGCTGCACTTCAACCCGTACCGTTCGCTGTTCGGCAAAGCGCGGCCCGACTACTACGGAGCCATTACAGATGCCCATATCGTCTATCCGTGGGAATACGATCGTGGTGTGGATTTCACGGCGCGCGAGCCGCGCATGACCAGTTGAATCAGGCGCGATCCTTATCAAAAACGACACGATACCGACTTTCGTTGACACAGCCATACCCGCGCGGTATAATCCCCCCGAGCCCGATTATCGGTTATGTTAATCAATTCGTTGCGGCGCTGGTGGAACGGGCTTTCACAATCGAACATAGCCGGGTCTTTGGACAGGCTGTACGGCCGCCGAATTCGATGGTCGGACTTGTAGCAACAGCGCGGGGTTTTGCCTTGGAGTAACCAACTCTTTACGGCTAAAATACCGGAAAAGCCCTTTCGCAATGTGGCATCTGTCCCTCCGGGAGACGGTGCCTTTTTTTTTGACATCCGACCAAAGCTTGCGCGGGTAGCCTTGCACTGAATGGATACACCGGACGAAGGATCATCCTCCGCTGAAGACGACTTTGCGCTCCTCATGGAGGCTGTCGATGATATGTCCGCGCCGAAGGTGGGCGAGTTGCTGCACGGGCATGTGATCAGTGTGGACAGTGACGGGGCCGTGATTGGCCTGGGGCTCAAGCGCGACGGTTTCGTGCCACGCGCCGATCTTGACCGGGCCGCAAAGACGGTGGAGCCGGGCGACAAGATCATTGCCGTACTGGTATCGGCGCAGGGCCGTGAAGGCAACTTGGAGCTATCTGTATTCCAGGCTCGCCAGAACGAAGACTGGCTCGAGGCCGAGGCCCTGCGCGACTCGGGCGAACTCTGGGTTGCCGAAGTCAGCGGCTACAACCGTGGCGGTCTGATCGTTCCGTTTGGCGGGCTGCGCGGCTTCGTGCCCGCTTCCCACGTAGTCGATTTGCCACGTGGCATGTCTGAGAGTGACCGCCAGGCGCAGTTTGCGCGGTTGGTGGGCACGGAGATGGGGCTCAAGGTCATCGAAGTCGATCGCCGTCGGCGCCGTCTGGTGCTTTCACAGCGTGAAGCACAGCGCGAATGGCGGGCGCGGCGGAAAGCCGAATTGCTTGCATCGCTCGAAGAAGGTAAGGAAGTAACCGGCGTTGTAAGCGGCATGCGCGAGTTCGGCGCATTTGTCGACCTGGGCGGCGCCGATGGCCTGATCCATGTCTCGGAGTTGGCCTGGCAGCGCGTCGAGCATCCGCGTGAAGTTGTTGCAGTGGGCGACGAGGTGCGGGTGATGGTGATCCGCGTCGATGTTGAACGCAACCGCATCGGACTCAGTTTGAAACGGCTGCAACCGGACCCGTGGGAGAGAGTGGCGGAACAATATAGTGTAGACCAGGAGGTTACCGGTCGCGTCACGCGGCTGGCGCCGTTTGGGGCGTTTATCGATTTGGGCGATGGGATCGAGGGCTTGCTCCACAACAGTGAGACCCCGCCAGATATGGAGCATGCCGTCACGCTCGGGGCAGAATTGCGTGTGCGCGTGGCCAACGTCGAGGCCGCTCGGCAGCGCATCGGCCTGAGTTTACACGGTGTCGCATTCGAGCCGAGCGCGCCCGAGATAGCCCCGGCGGAAGCGCTGGCAGATGATGTCGCCGACACAGAGCCGGAGTCGGTTTCCGACGACGAACAAACACCGATAGATTCATTTGGTTCCTATGACAGCGGCGACGAACCAGATGACGTGAAGGGAGGTGATGCTGAATGGCAACAGTGAAACTTCAACCCAACGAGTCACAAGACCAACTGCTGAAGCGCTTTCGCAAGAAAGTCGCAAAGAGCGGTGTGCTGAGTACTGTCCGCCGTAAGCGCTGGTTCGTTTCAAAGAGTGAGTTGCGGCGTATCCAGAAGAAAAAGGCAATTCGCCGTCTAAAGCGCCGCTCGACGCGGCGGCGGTATTAATCCGTAATGGAGAGGGTGTATGGGTAAGGAAGAGAAGATTGAGGTCGAAGGCAAAGTTGTGGAGGCGCTGCCCGCCACGCAGTTCCGCGTGGAGTTGGACAACGGCCACGAGGTGTTGGCGTATCTGTCTGGCAAGATGCGCAAGTATTACATCCGTATCCTGCTGGGCGATCGGGTGAAAGTGGAGATGTCGCCGTATGATCTTACGCGTGGGCGCATCACTTTCCGCTACCGCAAAGACCAGCACCAGCCCTCCACGCCAACGACATAGCTCGACGAGACCGCTTCCGAGCCTTACGCTTCCGGCGCTCGTTGCCCGGCCCTGTATAGTCTGGCGCGGGGCCGTTCAGGAGAGCGCCCTCGGTGCTCTTATCAGGCTGCTTCCTATTGCGGAGCAGCCTTTTTGTTAGTGGTCAGGCTCGTTTTCCGAGGTGATCGCCCCGCTGCTGCGCGATGTGCTCGGTGGGGAATTTCAGCGTGAGTGCAACACACTGGAGACCGGCATCGCCGTCGGAAATACTGCCGGCCTGACTGTGCTCCCGTTTGAATATGCCAACTTCAATTACGTGGCGCTCTATCGGGCGGCCGCACCCGGCGACGAGTTCAACTGGCGCACCGGGGCGGTTGGGATCGAATATTTGCGCGGCGAGCCGCTCATCGTGTTCTTGGTCCAGTACGAGTGGGAGATTTGAATGGCATCCAGAGATGCATTGTCCCGGGCCAGAACATCCGCGTGGATGGAGGGATAACGCGTTCGGTGTGGGGCCGGACTGCCTCACGGTAGTTGAACCGACTGGACGATCTTCTCGAAGGTAGCAGCCGTGCCGGTGTAGGCCTGCTCGTCCGCGCTGAGGGTCAGCACCCAGTATTGCGTGGGGGTGTAAATCACATATTCCACCACGTGTACTACAACGGGCACTGATGCGCGGAACGGGTCGTCTATGGGATTGACGACGTGCGCGTACTCCAGCACGGCGGAATCGGCGCCCTGTACGGTGCGGTTATCCACCGCCAGCAACTGATAGCTGTCCAGGTTGGCCGTGTGGCGTTCAATCAATCGATCTATCACACCGTCGAGTGGGGCGGGATTGTCCGGGTCGAGCACGCGCGAATACAACGCCAGTTGGGTCTTGTACGCAGACGCGGCGCGCGGGTTCACCACGGCCAGGTCAATGGCCGTGGTTTTGTCCAGCGCCGAAATCCATGTGGCCGGCACGTCGAGTTGCAGGCCGGAAACGTCGTCTGTGAGGCGCCTGGTCTGGTTCAAAAGCGAGCCGCGATACACCCACCCGATCACAAGTGCGAGCAAGACAACTGCCCCGACGAGCGTATCCGAGCGGCGGTTCTGCCACGCTTCTGAGCGCGGAGCAGCCGGTTGAGCCGTTGTCATGCGCTGCCTCCTCGGTCTGCGGCCAGCGTGCGCGCGATGGCGCGGCGCATAAGCCAGCTTAGCCCGCCGAAAGTCAATCCTGCTACGACAAATGCAAATACAAGGCCGCGCACGGGCGCCACATCCAGCCCGGCGGCGTTGATCTCGCCCACCAGCCACAAGAAGACGCCGTTGAGTACAGCCGACAGCGCCAGTCCGGCCGGCATCCACCAATGCGGTTCGTCAATGAACTTCATCTCGCCAAGGAAATAGCCTGTCAGCCCGCCAAACGTGCCCTGCGCCAGCGCGGATACGACGACATGGAATACACTCAGGCCCAGGTCGGCGCCGCCAGAATCGAGAATGAAGCGTAGATTCAGCATCGTGGCCACACCCAGCCCGGCTGCCGTACCGTAGACGATCCCGTCCATGCGTTCATCGAATTCGTTGGTCGGGTAGATCGTGTAGCGTACGGAAACGTATTTGATGAACTCGAGCGTAAAGCCGATTACCAGGATCGAGCCGACCAGGGCGCTGGTGTTATTGATGGGCAGCCACGTTTCGATGTCGAATAGCTCCAGCAGCAGGCGTCGCCCGACCACATCTGCGAGTATCGCGCTGACCAGGAACACCGCGGCTACGTACTGGTGCGGTTCGGGTTCGAGCCGGTCCTGAAAGTAAAAGTAGCTTAACCACAACACCGCTGGCACGATTGCCAGCACCAGGCCGAGAATCGTCAGCGCGGCGTCTGATAGGTCGGAAGGGAGCAACTCCGCGCCCAGTGCGACGACGGCGGTAAATACCACAAGCGCGATCAGGCTGGCGATGCCAGTCCGCCACAAGCCCCGGTTGTGCCGCAGAGCGTGCTCGAAATGCTCGTCGCAATACGGCCGGTTGCCGAGTTCGTGGGCGGCGGGCTGGTCGCAAACGCAACAGGTTTCATCTGCCATAGAGACGACTCCGTTTTGGGTCACTCAACGCCTGTAAGGCTGTAATCGACGCTCGTTGTCGCGCACCATGCTTCACCCAGTCCAGCCCGGGCCAGGTGAATTAGAAACGCTTCTGCATTTCAACTTCGAGTTCGAGCGGGTCCGGCGTGCGGTCGGTGATGCGCAGCACGCTGTTCGCGACAATGTTTTTATAGCCGGAAGCGACGACGATCGCACTGTAGGTACTGCCGCGCGGCACGCGGTCGGGCAGCGCGAAGAAACCGCGTTTGTCCGATGTGGCGAAGCTCAACACCTCGCTGCGCGAAAGCTCGCCATCGGCTGCGGCCTGGCTGGCGGAGACGCCCGGCTGCAAGATGTAAATCGTTGCCCCCGCAACAGCCTTTCCAGTGCGGCTATCTGTCACTGTGCCCGTCACGTCGATGCTGTTGGGGTCAGCGCCGCCGGTGTCCACCGGGTTTTCGCCGGAGGTGCACGCCAGCAGGCTCACGTCGTCCAGGAAGAAATTACTCGGATTGGTCTTGCCGAGTGAAGCGGCGAACACGAGCAGGACACTATCGCCGGCGAAATCGCTCGCGTCGAAGGCAGCCTGCAACCACTCTTCATCAGCCTCTGAACTCAGATACTCGGCAAATTCGTGCAAGATGTTGCCGTCTTCGTCTGCAAAACCGACCGCGAAGGAAGTCTCCGGGCTGCGGTTGGATTGGGCGGCGTTTTCCACGAAGTACCAGAAACTCAGCGCAACACTGCGGGCATTGGCCGGGATGGTGACGGGTTGCACGATGAACTGGACGGCCTCCTCGTCGGTGCCGCCCAACCACGCGCTGTTGCTGCCCGTAAATGGGAAGTCCGGCCCGACGATGGGGTAACCGATATTGGTCACCTCAACCCACGGGTCCACCGTGCGTCCTTCAAAACCGCCGTTGTCCACCAGTTCTTCGCAGCCAGCCGCGGCGGGCACTTGCGGGGTTGCCACGGGCGTCTGGCGCGGACTGGTCGTCGGGACCGGCGTTGGGGCGGGACCGGCGCCGGCAGCCATGCCCTGGGCCTTCAATGCCTGCTCAATCGCGCGCACTTCGACGCTTCCATAAAGATCGTCCGCAGACTGCAGGAGCGCTGTGCTGAAATCGGCGAAATCAGACGACTGCGACAGATAGACGGTCAGCGTGCGATACCAGATCTGTTCGCTCTTGTCTTTTCCGATCGCCTCCGCCACCAGGTACAGCAAATGGTTGGGGATGCCGCTATTGATATGCACGCCGCCCCAATCGCTATCGCGGGCCACCCGCAGGTTGGCAAACTCGCTCATGTCGGTCGGCTGGCCCCAACTCTGCAGTGGGTCGCGCGGGTCGTAGTTGCCGCCGAGGCTCGGGTCGATCAGATCCCGCAACCACGGCTGCGGAATGGGAGGCGACTTCGAATTGTCTTCAAACAACTGGTAGTCTTCGCGGTCGATGAAGATCGCGAAGGCATCTGAGAAGTGCTCGTTGAGCGCGCCCGATTGGGACTCGTAGATCAAGCCGGCGGTAAACTGGGTGACGGCATGCGTGTATTCGTGACCGGCAATATCGTCCACGAACGCGTCAGATTGGTTTGTGATGAAGTCGTCTTCGTCGCCGAAGACCAGCATCTCGCCATTCCAGTACGAGTTGCCGAGCGTCGGCGAGTGAATCACTGAGACGATGGCCGCGCCACGGTTGTCGAACGAGTCGCGGTTGTGAACGTCCTTAAAGTAATTGTAGACCTCGCCGATGAACCGATAGACGGATGCGCCCGCCGGATCGCGCGGGACCTCGCCTTCGACTGCAACAAGCTGGCCGGGCAGGCTATCTTTCAGCTCGGCGTCGTATACGAGGCGTTCTAGCCGGTGTAGTGCCAGGGGCGTAACGTGCGTCACCGCCCCCGTGTGCGCGTCTACAAAGTAGCCCAGTCGCTCGCCATTGCCGAACGAAATGGGTACATACCACGTCAGCACGCCCTCGTTGGCGTCATCGACGTATATGAGAAGCTCTGCCGGACTATCGACGGTCGGGTCTTCGCCAGTCAAGTCCCGCAATACGGCCGCAACTGCTGCATCCTGCGCCAGCGTGGGCGCGGAATCAACGTCCAACCCCGGCACATATTCGCCCGAAAAACCCTGCAGCGAGCCGTCGACATCAAAATGCACGACCATGTCACGCGCCCACACGCGGATGCCGGCATACTGCTGGTCCAGCCGGACGTGCGTCTGGCCCAGCTTATCAGATTCGACCAGGCGGATTTCAAACTCAGTCGCGGCATCTTTCACCGCAAACGCATCTGCGTAGTCGGAAAGCGCCTCGATGGCGGCGCCGCCGGGGTCGGTGAGCGCCAGCGTGGGTTGCGTCGTCGGCAGCGCGCCAATCAGGAAATCGGGCACGCCCGTGCTATCGTTCCAGTGCACGCGCAGGTCGCCGCGCGTCTCGAGTTGCAGTTCGCGGATTACCGTGCGCGGAGGGCGGTTGATGGCGGAGGATAAAGTGCGGCCAACCAGGAGCACCACGCCGATAGTCACGTGGGTGCCGCCGGCGGCCCGGAGCTCGCGCACTTTCTCCTCGATCGTCTC
>JBHHUI010000012.1:0-13966 GCA_046753805.1 Anaerolineales bacterium | reverse complement strand
CTCGCCCGGCAATAGTGATGTACCGCCCGAGCGTACGATCTGCATGCGTGACAGCATCTTGCGGATAATAACCTCAAAGTGCTTGTCGCTAATATTTTGCCCTTGCGGACGGTACACCTTTTGGACTTCCGTCATGAGGTACAGTTCGCATGCTTCGCGTCCGCGAATACGCAAGATGCGATGCGGGTTCAGGTTGCCCTCGGTCAATCGCTCGCCGGCGACCACTTTCTGCCCGTTGATGACGACCACGCGTGCATTGGAAGGAATGTCATATTCGATTTCTTCCACCCGGTCGCGGGTTATGACAATCTTGCCCTCGTTGCGGTGGACAGCACCGCCATGTTCGGCCAGTACCTGGCTATCGCCGCGCGACGCAACGAGCGCGCCGTCGGGGACGACATCGCCGTCTTCGACTTTGATTGACCAGTTGCCGGGAATCTCATACTCGTCAGACAGACGCTGCGCATCCACAACTTTCACGACCCTCTGATTGCCGTCACTGCGGATGATTTCGACAACGCCGTCAATCTCGGTCATAACGGCCTCACCCTTGGGGGCGCGGCGCGCTTCGAAAATCTCCTCCACGCGCGGCAAACCGCTTGTGATGTCGCCCGCGTGCGCGACGCCGCCGGTATGGAACGTACGCAGGGTAAGTTGTGTGCCCGGCTCGCCGATGGACTGGGCCGCCACGATGCCGACGGCGGTGCCAATGGCGACCAAGTCGCCACGGCCCAGGTCGCGCCCATAGCACATGGCGCACAACCCCAGCCGGTTCTGGCATGTTAACGGTGAGCGGACGTATACCTCTTCAATACCCGACTCGTCGACCGCGACGGCCAGTTCGTCGGTAATCTCTTCGTTGCGCGCCACCAGCACCTCGCCGGAGTTCGGGTCGACGATGTTGGCGGCGGCCATGCGTCCACGAATGCGCTCGCTCATTTTCTGTTTCGCGACATCGTCTTTGCGCCGGATCCACGCGCCCGCTTCGGTCTCACAATCCAACGTGTTGATGATGATGTCTTGCGCCACATCCACCAACCGGCGCGTGAGGTAGCCGGCGTCGGCTGTGCGCAGCGCGGTGTCGGCCAGACCCTTGCGCGCGCCGTGCGTCGAGATGAAGTATTCCAGCGCTCGCAGACCTTCGCGAAAGTTGGAGCGGATGGGCAGCGGGATGATGCGCCCGGCCGGGTCGGCCATGAGACCGCGCATACCGGCGAGCTGCGCAATGGGCGTAAAGCCGCCTTTGGTTGCGCCAGATTCCGCCATTACGCTCAGATTGCCGTTCGGGTCGAGCGTAGCCTTGACAGCTTTCTCCAGCGTCTCGCGCGCGTCCTGCCAGAGTTCGACCGTGCGATCGGTTTGTTCCTGCTCGGTAAGCAAGCCGCGACCGAATTGCTTTTCCAGTTCCGCGACCAGCTCTTCCGTGCGCGACACGATCTCTTTCTTTTCTTTCGGGACCGTGATATCCGAAACCGCAATCGTCGTGCCCGATACCGTGGCGTACCCGAAGCCGATGTTCTTGATCTGGTCGACCACTTCCGTGGTCGGCTCTGGGCCGAGCACCTGGTAGCACTGACCGACCAGTCGCTGCAGGGCACCCTTATCCAGCTTTTCATTCACGAACTGCATGGCCTCGGGCATGACGCGGTTGAAAAGCGCCCGGCCGACTGAAGTCTCGATCATGCGTCGGCGCGCGCGGTCGTCCGCATAGCGTTCACCCGCTTCGTTGAAGTGGGTCGGAATATAGAGTTTGATCTTGGCGTGGATATCCAACTGCCCAAGCGAATAGGCCAGATCGACCTCGTCGATATCGGCGAACACACGCCCCTCACCTTTCTTGCCGTCGACCATCATGGTGAGGTAATACACACCCAGCACCATATCTTTGGAGGGGCCTACGACTGGTTCGCCGTCTGCGGGTTTCAGCAAGTTGCGGGTGGACAGCATCAATTCGTACGCTTCGGCGACCGCCTGCTGCGAAAGCGGGACGTGCACCGCCATCTGGTCGCCGTCGAAGTCGGCGTTGAAGGCCGTACACACCAGCGGATGAATCTGGATCGCTTTCCCCTCGACCAGAATCGGCTCGAAGGCTTGGATGCCGAGGCGGTGAAGCGTGGGCGCGCGGTTCAGGAGTACCGGCCGGTGGGCAATGACTTCTTCCAGCACTTCCCACACTTCGGATCGTTCGCGTTCGATAATGCGTTTGGCGCCCTTGACATTGCTGGCGTAGTTGTATTCCACCAGCTTGGCAATGACGAACGGTCGGTAGAGTTCGAGCGCCATCATCTTGGGCAAGCCGCACTGGTGCAGTTTGAGCTGCGGCCCGATGACGATGACAGAACGCCCGGAGTAGTCCACGCGCTTGCCGAGCAGGTTGCGGCGGAAGCGGCCTTTCTTGCCCTTGAGCATGTCGCTGAGCGACTTCAATTCGCGCCGCCCGCGTCGGCTGAGCGCCTTGCCGCGCTGGCTGTTGTCGATGAGCGAGTCGACGGCCTCCTGCAACATGCGCTTTTCGTTGCGTACGATCACGTCCGGCGCGCCCAACTCCAGCAGCCGCTTCAGGCGGTTGTTGCGGTTAATAACCCGCCGGTACAGGTCATTTAGATCGGAGGTGGCAAAGCGGCCTCCGTCGAGCTGCACCATGGGGCGCAGGTCGGGCGGGATGACCGGCAAAACGGTGAGGATCATCCACTCGGGCCGATTGCCCGAACGCCGAAACGCCTCGGCAACGTTCAGACGCTTGGTGGCTTTCTTCCGGCGCTGCTTGCTGCGCGTGGTGCGGATTTCCTCCCACAGCTCCTTGACCAGTTTGTCCAGGTCAATGTGCACGAGGATGTCATAGAACGCCTCGGCGCCCATGGCAGCCCGGAATACCTGGCCGAATTTCTGCTTTAGTTCGCGGTAACGCGCCTCCGAGAGGAACATCATCTGGTGCAGGCTGTTCAACTCTTCGCGCTCGGCGGCGACGCGGTCGTGCTGTTTGCGCACCAGGTCTTCCATCAACTCAGTCTGGTTGACGATTTCCTCTTCGGCTTCGGCTTCATATTTGTCGCGGTCAAGCTTCAACGCAGCAATGCGGGCGTCGCGCTTTTCTTTAAGGCCGGCTTCGATTTCGTTCAGGCGCGCCTGGATCGACTTGCTCAGTTTGGTGAGATGGGCGTTCGTAATGGTCTCGCCCTTGTCGGCGATGACGGTTTTGGTCGCTTTGACGGCGATGGACACGCGGATGGTCTTGCCCATCTTGTCTTCAATCGAGCGCTGCAACCGCTGCCCCTCTTTTACAAGCGGATCGATCCGTTTGGCGAGATCGGCCTCGTATTTTTCCTCGACCCGGGCAATGCGGGCCTCGATCGCCGCTACACGCTTGTCACGATAGGTGCGAGCTGCCAGGATGCGTGCATTTATCTCGTCACGCTGGCGCTGGTCCTCACGGTCGACTTCTTCTTCGAGCCGCCGGAGCGCCTTCTGACGCGCATCCTCATCGACATGCGTGACAACATACTGGGCAAAATACAGCACACGGTCCATATTCCGCCGTGACACGTCGAGGAGCAGGCCCATCTGCGAGGGCACGCGCCGCGTATACCATACATGCGCGACCGGCGCGGCCAGCCCAATGTGGCCCATGCGCTCGCGCCGGACGGCGGAACGCGTGACCTCGACGCCGCATTTATCACAGACGATGCCTTTATAGCGGACGTTCTTGTACTTCCCACAGTAACATTGCCAGTCTTTACTCGGCCCGAAGATAGCCTCACAAAAGAGTCCATCCTTCTCTGGTCGCAGCCGCCGGTAGTTTATCGTCTCCGGTTTTGTCACCTCTCCATAAGACCAGGAAACGATCTGCTCCGGCGAAGCCAGGCTCACACGTAAAGACTTAAAACTCTTTGATTCCAAGAGACCCCTCCAGGTACCGCGAACGCCAGTAATGCGGCAGCGAGAAAGAAATTCGGTTGTAAGTAGTAAAGATTACGCATCAGGGGAGCGTTTGCCGGCCCGCGTACCGAACAAACGTGCTACCAAGCGCACAAAGCAAAACAAGCGCTCCGGCATTATGAAGCCAAAACGCTAGCTTTGCGCGTGTGCAAACGTATTTACTTGCTGGTGGAATTATATCGAGACTCGTCTATCTGTCAAGAGCCAGGTTCGCGGGAGGGGTAAACGGCCCTCAAGACGAGTCACTAAGCTATGCCTTCTAGTGTATTCATTTTTTTCGAAAAATCAATACATGACCGATTTTTCTAATATTCATATGGCGGTCTTCTTTATCATGACTCGCCCACAAGTTGGACGACCAACTCGCGCGACCGGGGCCGGTTATCAAAATCGATAAAGATAATTTGCTGCCAGGTTCCAAGGGTGAGTTGACCTTCCATGAAGGGAACTGTCAGCGATGGGCCGACCAGCGCCGCCCGCAAGTGGGCGTGCCCATTGCCATCACCCCAACGGGCATTGTGCGCGTATGCCCGATCCGCCGGTGCGATCTCGTCCAGCAGCCGCCGCAGGTCCGCAATGCAGCCCGACTCGTATTCAATCGTCGTCAGCGCCGAGGTAGATGAGGCCGTAAAGATGGATACGATGCCGCTGCGGAGGCTGCCGCGCTCGATAACCCCGCGTACGGCGTCGGTAATGTCTAACACGTCAGCGTGGCCGCGTGTGTTCAGCGCAATGGTTTCTGAGTGAACAGACATATCACTGGGCGAGCGCTCCGGTTTCACCCGTTGCCGGCTGGCCGCCTACTCCCAACTCACAGTCGACCCGTACGCCGGACGGCCCGAGGCTGTGAACTCCCGAAAAGGCTCGAGGCAGCTGCGCCCGGCCTTCTCGTTTAATCCTCCGGTGTAGCAACGCCGATCACGTTAAAACCAGCATCGACATAGTGCACCTCGCCGGTAACGCCGGCTGCCATATCTGAACATAGATACAGTGCGGCATTGCCGATATCGTCGATGGTGACGTGTTTGCGCAACGGCGCGATGTCGGCGAACTCGCGGTGCATGCGTTTAAACCCCGACACGCCAGCGGCCGCTAGCGTGCGGATGGGGCCAGCGCTGATGGCGTTAACGCGATGCCCGAGCGGCCCGAGGTCGGCCGCCAGGTAGCGCACGGATGCTTCCAGGGCAGCCTTGGCTACGCCCATTACATTGTAATTGCTGACGGCCTTTTCCGCGCCGTAGTACGTCATCGTCAAACAGCTGCTGCCCGGATTGAACAGCGGCAGCGCGTGTCGCACCATCGTCACGAATGAATAGCAACTGATATCGAGCGCCAGCCGGAACCCCTCCCTACTCGTGTTGTAATACGGGCCTGTCAGCTCGTCGCGGTTCGCGAAGCCAATCGAATGCACGAGGATATCGATCTTTCCGAGGCGGTCGGCTGCCTCCCCGAATGTGCGCTTGAGGTCCGCATCCTTGCCGACATCACACTCCTCGACAAAGTTGGAATCGACGCTCGCTGCCAGCGGCTCCACCCGTCGCTTGAGCGCCTCGCCGGCATAGCTGAAAGCCAGCCGAGCGCCGGCGCGATGCAATGCCCGGGCGATGCCCCAGCCAATCGAGTGGTCGTTCGCCACGCCGAAGACAAGCGCAGTCTTGCCGTCGAGTAATCCCATAGTGAGCTCCAAGTGTAGGTTTTAGGTTTTCACGGACAGACAGAAGTTCCAGCGCAGCGATAGCCACGGCTCAGGCGTTCTGCCGAGGCCGATACGCGGGCCGGAGGCGAATCCATTGCTACGAGCGGGGCCTTTTTCAAAATATAGCTGCGCCTCGACCGCGCACAGATCACGACCGTTCCAACTGCCGTCGATACCCAGCGCCTGCGTAAGCTTGCCGGGACCGTCCGAGAGCGGCTTGTCGGTTCCTCGCCGCGCGCGCATCAGGTCCTTGCCGCGTTCGGGCCGGAGCGCCCGTACGAGCACAGCAGCGGGAAAGCCCTCGCATTCGGTGACGACGCACAACAGCCAATGGATACCGTAGGTGAGATATACGTACGCATGCCCCGGCGGCCAGAACATGACCTCGGTGCGCCGGGTCCGACCGGCCCGAGCATGGCAGGCCAGGTCCGAACGCCCGATATACGCTTCCGTTTCGACCACGATCCCGGCCACTTCGCCGTCGGCTTCCCGCTTCACGAGGCGCTGCCCGAGCAGCCCGCGCGCAACCGTTAGCGTGGGCTGTGCAAAGAAGCGTCTCGTCAAGCGCGCCATGGGGAAGATAATTGTACCCCACCACTATCTACACAACACCGATACGCAGCGGACGATGCAGTTCTCTCCAGCCGCATTTTGTCTCGACGGCGGCATTAGGCTGGAGGGCGCCCGGTTGGACGCCCTCCTGAAGCTGGCGGGCGGTGTGTAGTCGCGCGAGTTTTGCGGGGTCAGGCGCTCGACTCGATGTCTAGCCCCGTCGCCGGTACGAAGGCCGCATTGAGCTGGACAGGAATATAGATATTCTGTCCGACCAACAACGGTTCCGAGAGATGTGCGTTGAAGGCCTGAATACGGCTTACAGTCGTACTGTAGCGGTCGGCGATGGATTGCAATGTCTCACCAGCTTTAACGGTGGTACGGTGCGGCCCGGCCGGAATCAGCAGCGTCTCGTCCGGCGTCAGTGGTGTATTGTTGTCGAGCGCGCTGCTCAGGTTGTTGGCCGACAACAGAGCGGACTTGTCGATCTCGAACGTCGTAATGAGCGCCTGGATCGTGTCCCCGGCCTGCGCCGTGTACAGAAACGGATTCACGAAGCTGGGCGCAAACCCCAACGTGATCGGGATGGTGATTGTTTCTCCGGCAAACAACAGATTTGGCCGGCTGCGCAAACCGTTTGAGTCGATGAGCGTTGCGGCGTCAACGCCGAAGATATTTTGAATACGGACCCACGTGTCGCCGCGTTGCACGACATATTCCGTCGTCCCGTCCTTTGCTGTGATGGCGTCTGTGACTTGTGTGCCCACCGTCGCGGCCGGGATGGCGCTGGTGGGTTCAGCCGTTGTCGTTGTCGGCGCGCTCCCGGTTAAGTTCGTCGCGGGCACGAAAGCGGCGTTGTATTTGACAGGCACGAACACATTGTTGCCGGGAAACACCGTCGACGCGTTGACGATGTGCGGATTGAATTGCAACAGACGTCTGACCGTGGTCTCATAGCGGGCGGCCACGTCGGCCAGGGTCTCGCCGGCATCGATGACGACGCGGTGCGGACCGGCCGGGATCAGCAGCACCTCCCCGGCAGTAAGCGCGGCGCTGTCGGACACAAGCGCATTGGCCGAGAGGAATGCTGATTTGTCAAGTTCAAACTTATCAACGATCGACTGTACCGTGTCGCCGGTCAGCACTGCGTAAAAGAACGGGCTGACGTAGCTGGGGGTCGTCCCGACCGTGATCGGGATGCGGATTACCTCGCCGATGAAGATCAAGTCGGGGCGAGAGCGCAGCCCGTTATAGTCGATCAGACGATCGGCGCTGACGCCGAACATGCCGGCGATGCGACTCCACGTGTCGCCGCTCCGGACTGTGTACGGCGTGCCCTGTGCTACCTGTTGTGGGTTCGCAGCCTGCGCGGGAAACGTCGCCAGCAGTAGCGCTGCCAGCAGCGCAATTCGTGCGCCTCGCACAAAGAACCGTTGGATCACGTCGCACCTCCTCATTAGAAGCCCAATGTGGAGGGTTCAATTGACCGGGGATGGGCACGATTCTATATCAGGAGCAGGAAACTGCCAAACGGATCAGACGGGGATGCGCTGGAAGCGCGGATCTTCGGCCAAGACTCTTTGCAGTCCGGCTGCCAACGCCACTTTGGGTGTGTATGCAAGCTGATCGGCGGCGCGGGTAAGGTCGGCGCGCATCCGCGCCAGGCCGCCCGTCTCGGCGCCGTGGACAAGCGGTTCCAACTCGACGCCCGCAACAGCGCTCACGACCTCCGCCAGCTCGCGCACACTCACGTCACGGCCGCAGCCCACATTGATCACCTGGCGGTCGATGCCAGCAGCGGTGGCGGCGGCGGCGAGCGCATCCACGACGTCGGATACGAACACATAGTCGCGCGTCTGTTCGCCGCTGCCGTGGATGACAAGCGACCCACCCGTCACGGCCTGATGTAGGAAACGCGGCACGACCGGCGGGTGCGAGGCCGGCAAAGGCTGGCCAGGGCCGTAGGCGTTGAAAATCCGCAGAGCGACCGTCTCAATGCCCCACAGAGAGCCGATGGTGCGCACATAGTATTCGGCTGACAGTTTGCTGACGGCATACGGCGAATCAGGATTGGGACGCAGCCCTTCGTGCAAGGGCTGTGTGTCCTGCGCCCCATATACTGCGCCCGACGAGGCCAGCACCACGCGCCGCACGCCGGCATCGCGCATGGCCTCCATCACGCTGACCGTGCCACCCACGTTGACGGCGTTGTACTCCCGTGGATACAACAGCGACTCAGATACAGATACGCGCGCCGCAAGATGATAGACGCATTCCACGTCTTGCAAGAGCGTCCAGAGCTTGGGCCGATCGTTGACGTCGCCGCGCGTGAACAGGACAGCCTCGTGCAACCGGGCTGCGTCCCCGGCCGAGAGGTCGTCAATCACTCGAACTTCGTGGCCGTCCACAGCCAGATGGTTGGCGAGCGCGGCGCCGATAAAGCCGGCCCCGCCGGTGATAAGAAACTTCAAGGATTTACTCTAGTGAGGAACCTGCGTACAGCGGGCGGATTATAGCATGCACCCCGGCGGCCTTATTCGCCCGGCGGAAAAGCTTCGATGAGCGCGGCGTAGGCCTCGAATGCCGGTCGCCGTTCCCAATCCGCCGTAATTAATGCCATGGGGTTGTAGCGGTCACCGAACGCCGGAGTTTCAACAAGCGTCGTCCAGAAGACGCGGTCGGCTCCATTCTGCAGCGCAGCCGGCACGCGCATTTCGACTTCGCGCGCATGTCCCGCGACCGAATAGGCATTCCCGGTGACAACATCCGGTCCGCCCAATTCGGTAACAGCCAGTGGGCCACTCCAACGGGCGCGCACCCACGCCAGCCGGGCGGGAACCGTTTCGACGGCGTGATACAGATGCACGTCGACCCAGTCGAAATGCCCGTCGCGCAACAGCCGTTCAGCCCACGCGGTGACGGCCTGCCCCCTTGCCGATGGCTGGGCCTCGTTTTCCAATATCAATTCCATCATCTCGGAAGAAATGCCGCCCATCGCAATGGGCACGTCCAGCGCCTCCAACGCTTCCCCGGTCCAATCCAACGCCTGTAAATAATCATCGGACGTGCCATGCCAGAAGCGCAACGACTGATCAGGCGCCACGTCAGAGGGGAGCACTTCGTTTGCTACCTGGATCACCAGCCATGCAGCCGGCGGCCGGCCAAGCGCCTGCAGGCGGCGCACGAGCGGCGTCACGGTTTGTTGTACGAGCGCCCGGTAGCGATCCGCATCGACGGCCGGGAAGCCGCCCCGCTCGCTCTGGTCGAAGCTCCCCACGTCGGGCACGTTCGCACGGTCGCGATGGTACAGCGTGAGCCACAGCCCATAGCCTTCATCGAACACACTGGAAAGTTTACCCACCAGCGGACGGTCGACTTCGCCGATGGGCAACTGCAGGCGCACCCAGCCGACGCCGAGGTCGCGCAGCGCCCCCCAGCTGCGCGCCTGCGGCGGAAAAGAGAAGATGCCAAAGCGATCCGGCGTCGGCGCACTGGGCGCGGGCGTCGGCGGAGGAGTTGTGCTGGCGGTGGCCGAGGCAGTCGCAGTGGGTGCTGCCGTGGGGGATGCAAGCACTGTCGTGGGCATCTGTTCTACGGACGCAACCGTCGCCTCCCCAAGCGGGGCAGCGCTACCACGGCAGGCGAACCCGGCGACCAAGCACAGGAACGCCACGGCGGCCCGACGGATTCTCTTGCTCCTCATCGAGTGACCCATTGCCAGCGCACAGTCTATGCGGTCAACCCGTGTTGCTCCAGCCACTGGTCGTAGTGCGCAAGCGCCCCACCAAACGATTCGCGGCCGAACCCAAACCGGACGTATGTGTCGGCGATGCCCATGGGGCCGCCGGGCAACAGCACCACCCCGGCCGCCTGCGCCAGCCGGTGACAGTAATCCGTCGCCGACGGCACTCGGATACCGGCCAGCGCGACGGAACCCGCCAGCGGTGGTCGCCACGTGAAATGGTCCGACCAGCGGTCAAAGAACGGCTCGACGAGTTGCAGATTCGCGCGGATGCGCGCTGCGTTGCGGGAGATGAGTTGTTCGCGCGCCGAGAGCGCAGCCTGCGCCAGCAGTTCGGAGGGGGCCGGCGGGCAGATTGTGGTGTAATGTTTCCAGTTCACGAGCGCGTCGCGCATCTGCGGATCGCGCACGACGAGCCAGCCGGTCCGCAGACCCGGCAGACCATACGTCTTGGAGAGACCGGCAAGCACAACGCTGCGCGCGTACAAGTCTGCGGCGGACGGAAGCTGCGGGCGCGCGCCGAACTCCAATCCACGATACATTTCGTCGCACAACAGCCAGATATCGTTGCGTCGCGCGATATCGACGAGCGCTTCAAATTGTTCCCTCGTCGGCAGGAAGCCGGTAGGATTGTGCGGAAAGTTGACCACCAGCAGTTTCGTGCGCGCATTTATTGCCGCCCTGAGTGCTGCGAAGTCCAGTTCCCAGCCGTCATCGGTAGCAGCCAGTTGCCACGCGTGCGCCGTTCCGCAGACGTGGGCGGCCAGGTTGCGCAGCGAGTCGTATGCAGGCGCCAGCACGATGGCTTCGTCACCCGGCGAGAGCAGCGCGTGCATGGCCAGGAAGATGCCTTCCTCCGGCGCGCCGAGTATGATCACGTCGTCCGGCCGCACATCGGCATGGGTAGCGGCGACCGCCGCGCGCAGTTCGGGATGGCCTTGCGCTTCGGTGTAGCCCAGCATCAGATCGCGAAAAGCATGGGCGGGCAGCCCGGCCAGTTCCAGCAGTTCACCCACGGACACCGTCTGGCAGTCGGAGGCCGAGAGCATGTGCGGCGCGGAAAATTCGTACTGTGCATAGTATTGCTCAGTCGCAAATGGAGTAATATGCATCGACATTTCCTTCGGAGAGAACCGTGGAACCACGCTGGTGGAAGTCTCGCGCCTTGTTGCGCCCGACCTGCTCGTGGAGATTGAAGCCGACGCGATTGTCGGAGACTGATAGCGCAGCGCTTGCCCTGAAGCGCATCCGGTGGATTCCCGCTTTCGCAGGAATGACAGAATCCCGCCCGGAGGCCCACAAGAGACGAAGCCACGAAGACACGTACCACTTTGTGTCTTCGTGACTTCGTGGTGAAACTTCTAGTGGCGCCCGGCGCGTTCGCCGCTACGCCCGCAGCTTGAAGCGCTGAATCTTCCCGGTGGCCGTTTTGGGCAGCTCGTCCACAAATTCGATCCAGCGCGGGCGTTTGTAATCGGCCATCTTCTCGCGGCAGTACGCAATCAGTTGCTGTTCGAGATCGGGTGAACCAACAAAGCCTTCATTCAGAATAACGTACGCATGCGGTTTGATCAGATTCGACTGGTCGGCGCGTCCCACCACGGCGCACTCCAGCACCGCCGCGTGACTGATGAGCGTGCTTTCGACCTCCACCGGTGAAACCCAGATGCCGCCTACTTTGAGCATGTCGTCCGAGCGGCCGGCATGCCAGTAATAGCCATCTTCGTCCATATAGTATTTGTCGCCGGTGAAAAGCCACTCACCCTGGAATGTCTGCCGGCTTTTCTCATACTGGTGCAGATAAAACAACGTGGACGTTTCGCCTTTCACGAGCAGGTTGCCGATCTCGCCCTGCGGCACAGCGGCGCCGTTCTCGTCGACCAGACGCAACTCGTAGCCATCGAACGGCTTGCCGCTACTGCCGGGGCGGATGTCGCCCGGTCGGTTCGAGAGGAAGATGTGGTAGTTCTCGGTCGAACCGATACCGTCGATGGTGTCGAGGCCGGTTTTGTCCTTCCAAGCCTGCCAGACCGGCGCCGGCAGCGATTCACCGGCGGAGACGCACAGCCGCAGCGATGAGAGGTCATAGTCATCGAAAGTAGGCTGCGCCAGAGCGGCCGCATAGCCGGTCGGCGCGTTATACAGGATCGTTGGCTTGTGGCGGTCGATCTGCTCCAGCACGTTGGCGGCCACACGCGGCGAACCTGCGAAGAGTACCGTGCTTGCGCCGGCATACCACGGGAAGATCAGGTTGCCGCCGTTGCCAAATGTGAAGAAGAGTTTCGCCCCGGCAAATGTGCGGTCGGCATCCGTGAGTCCGAGCACGTTTACGCCCCAGTTCTGTGAAGTAAGCGGGTAATCTTTGTGCGCGTGCAAGATGCCTTTGGGGTCGCCGGTGGTGCCGCTGGAATAGTTCAGCGAGCAGAAATCATCGCGGTGAGTGTCCTCGGCGTCGAGCACCGTGGACTCGCCTTCGATCCACGACCCATAATGTAGGTCGCCCGCGCGGCCGCCTTCGCCGATAACAACCACATGCTGGAGGTATGGATGGTTGTCGCGGATCTCCTCGACCGCGCCCACCAGGGCGGCATGCACAATCAGCACCCGCGCGCGGCTGTCCCGCAGCATGTAATCGTACTCGCGCGGCGTCAACAGTGTGTTCATGCCGATGGCGATGGCGCCGATCTTGATTGTGCCGAAGAATGACGTTACCCACGCCGGACCGTCAAGCGAAAGGATGCCGACAAAGTCTCCATGGCGCACGTCCAATTTCTTTAGCGCATTGCCAACCCGGTTGGCCTCGTCGGACACCTCGCGGAACGTCATATTGCGCTCGTCGCTGTACAACGCGACTTTGTCGCTGCGCTCTGCGAGATTGCGTTCGAGAATATCGACGGCGTTGTAGTACAACGGTATGTCTGCGGCTTTTAATGCGGTCATTGTGAGAGCTCCTTCGAATTTCTATTCCGCCACCGTGGCGATGACGTCAGACGCGCACTGGAGTCAATCCGGATGTCCGCCCGAAGAATGAGTCTTCGCAGGTGCGTTCCAGCCACCCGGCGTCCAGCGCAATAATCCTCCGTGAATTGTCCTTGCGAATTCCTACCTCACCAATTGCCGTCCAGTTCATATTCGCCCAATCCGGCCTTGATTGCAAGCGGGATGTCCGGGCGGTATGTGTAGGTATACCTCCGGCGCTCGTGCCACGCCAACCCGACCTGCGCCGAACACGCCGGCAACTACATGACACCGGCGCTTGTAGCGTTGGCCACTATTCTTTGCCAATCACATCGCGCGCGATGACGATGCGCTGGATGTGCGCCGTGCCTTCGTAGATCTGCATTCCTTTGACATCGCGGTAGTAGCGTTCGACGGGATATTGGTTGGAATAGCCGCGTCCGCCGTGGAGCAGCACGGCCTGATCGGCGGCGCGTGCGGCCGCCTCGGTGGCATACAATTTGGCAATCGATGTTTCGCGGCGGGTGGGCCGCCCCTGATCTTGCAGCCAGGCTGCCCTGTATACCAGCATACGCGCGGCGTCCACGTCGGCGGCCATGTCCGCAATGGCAGCCTGGATCATTTCAAAGTCGCCGATGCGCTGCCCGAACTGGCGGCGCGTACGCACGAAATCGACGCTGGCGTCGAGACACGCCTGCGCCACGCCGAGCGCTCCAGCTGCGACGCCCAGCCGTCCAAAATCAAGAGCCGACATGGCAACTTTAAATCCGCCACCCGGCGCGCCGAGGATGGCGCTCTCCGGCACGCGACAGCCCTCGAAATGGATGTGGACATGGTCGGCGGCCCGGTGGCCGAGTTCCACCCCCGGCATGGGGGCGCGGTGGAAGCCGGGTGTATCGGTGGGGACGAGGAACGCAGACAGGCCACGGTGGCGCGCACCCGGAGTGGTGGAGGCGAACACAATGGCAATATCCGCGATGCCGCCGTTCGTGATCCAGATTTTCTCTCCATGGAGCACGTAGTCATCCCCGTCGGCGCTTGCGGTGGTCTCAATGCTGGCGGCGTCCGAACCGGCGTTCGGC
>JBHHUI010000011.1:0-13972 GCA_046753805.1 Anaerolineales bacterium | reverse complement strand
GGCATCACGCGCGCGCCCCACGATACGCCCGTAATACCGATCCCATTATTGCTTGCCGCGGCGGCAATACCGGCCACGTGCGTGCCGTGGCCGTTGTCGTCCTGCGCGGTGTCATCCCGATTGACGAAGTCACAACCCCCGACGATCTTGTTCGCCAGGTCGGGGTGGTTCAGGTCGACGCCGGTGTCCACGACCGCGATGACGGCGGACGTCGAACCGATCGTCAGGTCCCAGGCCGGCGGCCCCTGGATGTTCGCCGGCCCGTATTGCGTGCTCCATGACGGATCATTGGGTACGGTGTCGAAGGCCCGCGCGATATAGTTCGGTTCGGCGAACTCCACCATGCCCAACTGGTTAAGCCCGGCGGCCACCGTATCCACCTGACCGGCGGGAACTTTCAACACCATCACGCCCAGCTCGGCCAGCTCACCGGATATTTGGGCGCCAAAAGCGTCCACGTATGCCTGCACAGTCGCCTCCGAAGCGCCGGGGTCAAACTTTACGAGCACCTCGTCCCCGGTGTGCTGCGCCGAAGGCGAAAGATTGCTCACATCTGCATCCAGCACTGCCAGCGCGGCCGCGCAACTGGAGTTGGGCGTGCTGGTCGGCGCGGGCGTGAACGTTATCGTGGGCGTCGGCGTGATTGTGGGCACGCTGCCGACGCGTACGCTCACGTTGTCGATCGCGTACCCATCCGTGGCGATCGGGTAGTTGTCCCGAAACTGGAACTTGATCTGAAAGCTGCTGTTGAGCGTCAAGCCATTGGCCGCCGCCGCCGCATCAATATCAATCAGCGCGCGCTGATATGCATTGGGGCCGCCGTTGAACGAAAGCACCCGGTACCAGGTACCGCCATTGTCGGCGCTGATGAAGACGCCGTCCTCCGAATGATTCTCGTCGTTAAACTCGCGCCACCAGAATTCAAGATCGACCTGTGTCTGACCCGCCAGGTTGACTGTGAGCACCGCCGCCGCCGTGGAATACTGACTACCGGAGACGCTATCGTCGAGCAGCAAACTGTACGTGCCCTGGTAAGGGTAGCCGCTCGCCACCCGCACGCGGCCTTCTTCCGTGACGAAGGTGGTCCAACCGGCGCCAAAGTTGCCGCTTTCAAAGTCATCAGAGAACGGGAAACCGGCGGGCGGGCTGGGCGTCTTGGTCGGGGTAGGCGTCGTCGGGCCAGGCGTGTACTGCAGGGCATCGCGCAGCTGCACAATGCCATAGCCGTAGTTCTGATCCCGTCCGGTCGCGCCACGGTCGAGCGCCGTAGCTTGCAGCGCCGCTCGGATCGCCGCCGGCGTGCCAAAACCGGTTTGCCCGGCCAGCACGGCCGCCACGCCGGCCACATGCGGCGTCGCCATCGAGGTGCCGCTAAGAGATGCATACGTGTCATTTAGATAGGTAGCATAGATACTGACGCCCGGCGCAGCGACTTCGACTTCTGAGCCATAGGTAGAAAAGCTAGCAACGTTGTCGCTTGCGTCGGTGGCGGCCACTGCGACGGCATTGGCATAGGCAGCCGGGTAGAGCACACCGGACGCGCCGGAATTGCCGGCCGCCGCCACTACGAGCGCGCCGCGTCCGTATGCATAATTGACCGCGTCTTCCAGCGCAGCAGAGCCGCCGCTGCCGCCCAGGCTCAGGTTGATGACCTTCGCACCGTTATCGGCAGCCCAGATGATGCCGCTGGCCACATTTGAATAGGAGCCGGAGCCGTTTGAGTCGAGCACCTTCACCGGCATGATGCGCGCACCCCACGATACGCCGGCAATGCCGACGCCATTGTTGCTCGCCGCGGCCGCGATCCCGGCCACATGCGTGCCGTGGCCCTGGTCGTCCTGGGCGCTGCTGTCGTTGTTGACGAAGTCGTAGCCCGCCACGATCTTCGCCGCCAGGTCGGGGTGGTCGAGGTCCACGCCCGTATCGACGACGGCAATCACCACCGAGCTCGCTCCGGTCGTGATGTCCCAGGCCAGCGGCGCCTGGATGCGCACCGGGCCGTACTGGGAGCCCCAGCTCGGGTCGTTCGGATTCGTGACCAGCGCGTACGCCACATAGTTTGGCTCGGCGTATTCCACGCCGACGCTCGCCGTGAGGGTCGCTGCAGCCTGCAGCGCTTGACCTGCGGGTACCTTGAGCACCGTCACGCCGATGCCGGCTATTTGTGCGTGTACCTGGCCATTGACCTGTGCCACAAGCTGACTAACGGTCCCAGATGATGTACCTTCAAGGAATTTGACCAGCACTTCATCCGCAACATGCGTGGCATCGCCCAGCGTGCGCGGTTGCGGCTCCGTCTGCGTTGCGGTTGCCGAGGGAAGCGGCGGCGTTGGTGTAGATGTCGGCGATGGACTAACCGATGCAGAAGCAGTCGCCGTCGGAGTGGTTGGTGTAGCGTCTGTGCCCGTCAGCGACGGACTCGCGGTGGGTGTCGCACTGCCGGTCGAAGTAGCCGAAGCTGCGGCCGTCTGGCTGGCAGTCGGCGAATTGGTGGGAGAAGCTGTCGGCGTGGTGCCGGCGTCTGTGCCCGTCAGCGACGGGCTCGCGGTGGGTGTCGCGCTGCCGGTCGAAGTAGCCGAAGCTGCGGCCGTCTGACTGGCAGTCGGCGAATTGGTGGGAGAAGCCGTCGGTGTGGCGGCGCTGTCCGTGGGCGTCGCGCCAGCAGTCGCCGACGCGCTCGCAGTCACAGAGGGCTCCGGCGTGCTGGTGCTTTCGGACTGCGCTGCAGCGAGCCCCGGGCCGGACCACGCCCCTAATAGCAGCATCAGAACGGTGAACGCCGCAATAACTGCCCCGACTATCCGTAATCGACGTCGCATCACAGAATTACTCAACCGGCAGGCGACTGCAGGCGCGCATGCACTGACAAGTGATAGATTAACACCAGTACTTTTATACCAAACTCAGAACCAATACTATATAGGGCCTGGGCGCTATCAAGTCTGTATAGTAGCATTTTAACTGGTATGCGCGCCATTTGAACGCGTGAAATCTGCATCAAAGCTAACAACGTTGCATTCGTAGAGCAAAAGCACAGCACGCGTCTTCTGGCCGTACCCCACACCCTTATTATTAGTATATGGATCTACCGTCCGTGATGCGTTGCCAATTGCGTCCCGGAAAACGTCCCAGTGCAAGCAATTGTCCATCCAATCGGAGCTTATAATGGCGCCGGAGGCGCGCAGATTGGACGAACCGGCACTGTATTCATTTGGCACGCCGAAGCTCGAGATAGACGGCGTGGCAGCGAAACTCGAACGCCGTAAAGCGCTCGCGCTGCTCGTGTACCTGGCGGCAACCGGGCAGACGCACTCCCGCGATGCGCTTGCTATCATGCTCTGGCCGGAGAGCGACCGTGGGCGCGCCCGCGCCTCGCTGCGCCGATTGCTTTGGGAGCTCAATAACGCGCTGGGAGTGTGGCTGGAGCTTGACCGCGACACTGTGACGCCGGGCCCGCCGGAGGCGCTATGGTTCGACTTTGAGCAGTTCCGCCGGGCCGTCGCCTTGTATCGCTCCCACAACCACGACAGCGGCTTGTGCCCAACCTGTCTGCCAGCCGCAGCAAAAGCAGTCGAGCTCTACACCGGCGACTTTCTCGCGGGCCTCACCCTGCGCGACTGCCCGGAATTCGACGATTGGCAGTTTTTTCAAGCCGATCAACTTCGACGAGACTGTGCGGTAATCCTCGAAGCACTGGTGCAGCATTTTGGCAGGCAGAGCGAATTCGACCTCGCTATTGACTTTGCCCGCCGCTGGCTCAAACTGGACCCATTACACGAGCCAGCGCACCGGCAGTTGATCCAGTTGTACGCATGGTCCGGTCGGCGCGGGGCGGCAGCCCGTCAGTACGCACAATGCCTGCACATCCTGAGCGAAGAATTGGGAGTGTCTCCGCAAGAGTCCACTACGCAAGTCTACGAAACCATCAAACGCGCACCGCACCGGGTGGCGTACCTGAAGGTGGTCGGCGGGCCGGGCGCACCTGCCGGAGAGCGGTTCGTGCTGGGCCGGTCAACCACCATCGGCTACGGCTTGCGCAGCAATGACGTCCACCTGGAAGACGGCTACGTGAGCAAACGCCACGCCCGCATCGACTACCAGACCGGGCAGTATGCGCTCCACGATCTGGAGAGCACAAACGGGACGACTCTCAACGGCGCCGGTCTCGAACCACGCCGGCCGTACCTATTGTCAACGGGCGACGAAATCAAAATCGGCCGCACGCGGCTGCTGTTCGCATTTGCCGATACACAATCGCTTGGCGATGAGGAAGACGAACACGAAACGCTGAAGATGTAATCATGTGGTGCATCGTCTGGTAGTCGTTATCACTGACCACGTGACCACAAGACTACCTGACTATCCGGCTAACTCGTTGCGCGCCTCGTCCACGGAGACTAACTCCGCCGGACCGCCGATCCCGCCCCGCACGATTTCGACTCCCAATGACAGCGTTTCGATCCCGGCCACGACGTCTTCGACGTGATCACTGTGGGTGAGAAAGACCGTCGTCGGGCCGGTATCCGTCGAGAAGTACACCGGCACCCCTGCGGAGCGCAGAGTGTTGCATAGGCGAAAGAGCGCGATGTTTTCCGCTTCCCACGCGAACAGCTTGTTCTCGCGGCTGCCGGACATGGTCACGCCATGCAGGCGGATGCTGTCCAGTTCGGCCAGGCGGCCAAGCGCCTGCCAGTCGCCGGCCTGCACCGCCGCCAAGCACTCGAGCACATCAGCGCAGCGCGCCTCCATCCAGGCCCGAAAGAACGGGCTGGCAGGCGCATCTCGGTGGGCTTGTTCCGTCTTGAGGCCAATGCGCGAATGCAGCGGCACCGTAATCAGACGCAGCTCGTCAAGCTGATTGGCCGTATCGAGGCGTACTGCGAAACTGTCTTCGTGGGCAATACCAGGGTACGATAGCCAGAGCGCCACACCGCCGGCCGCGCTGCGGGCGCCGGAACCGGCCAGCAGGCGCGCCGTGCAGCTCACCAGGCGATTGTTTGCGCTTACATCTGACCCAAATGCTGCGGCAAGCGTCGCTTTCGCCAGTGCTGCCGAGGCGGCCGCGCTCGTGCCGAGACCCTTACCCATCTTGCGGGCTCGTACGAAGTTGCGTGTGCTGACACGCACGCGGGTGCGGATGCCGGCCATGTCCCGCACGATGTTAACGAGCTGGCGCACACGGTCCAGCGCGCGCCCTCCGATTTTGCGACCATTCAGGTAAGCCTCATCAAGCTTCAAAGCCGGGTCGAATTCCACCAGCGTCAACGTGTGGGCGGCATCGTTGTTTACGGAAACGCTGGGCAGATAGGCCGTGCGCCACTCCCAATCTGCGAGGCCGTGATATTTGAGTATGCCCTGCATTGCATAGGCCCGCGCGGCGGCAATGCCCTGTGGTCTCCCCGCCGGCAGGGCCGGATACGTTTCCGGAGTGAGCCCGGCCGCCTCAAGCGCAGCAAGTATGTCATTACTTGCGGCTGCCATGCGGTCAGCAGCCTGCTCAAACTCGGGTGGGTATGTTGTGTGCATGAGAGGATTATGGGGGTAAACTCGCGCTGCGTTGATGGCGAAGTATAGCATCCACCATGGTTATCGAACGACAACACAAGTGTGTCTTCTTCGCGTTCGTCTTGCTTGCGGCTGCCTGCACCGCGACCCAAGATGCGGGCTCGGCGCGCACGGCAAGTATGCCGCCAACCGCTGCGACTTCTCCGCTGCCAGTCCCGCCCACGCCACATATCTCAACTGCGACGCCGACGGCTACTCCATTGCCGCCCATTGCAGCAAACGACTACACGCCGGATTTCGACGGCCAATCCGCGCTGGACCATGCCGCCGTGCAGCTCGGTTTTGGCCCGCGTCCCGTCGGCAGCCCCGCCGCGCGCGCAACGGCCAATTACATTCTTGAGCAATTGCGAGGACATGGTTGGCAAACCGAGATTCAGGAATTTGAACATCTTGGGCTGACCGTGCGGAACTTGATCGGTCGCAACGCCATCGGGAACGGCCCGGTGATCGTCCTGGGCGCGCACTACGACACGCGCTTCGAAGCCGACCGGGATCCTCAATCGCCGGGCGCTCCCGTGCCCGGCGCCAACGACGGCGCGAGCGGCGTTGCCGTTCTATTGGAACTGGCGCGCGCGCTAGATGTCGAACGGCTGCAAAACGAAGTTTGGTTAGCCTTTTTTGACGCCGAAGACAACGGCGGGCAATACGGCTGGGACTGGATCGTGGGGTCGAGTTATATGGCCGCCAACCTGACGGTCACACCACAGGCGGTCATCATTCTGGACATGATCGGGGATGCCGACCAGCAAATCTTTCTTGACCGCAGTTCGGACGGCGACTTGTCGGCGCGAATCTGGAGCGTGGCTGCCGGTTTAGGGTATGGCGACTATTTCGTCGCCGAGTTGAAATACTCCATGCTGGACGACCACACGCCGTTTGCCCGCCTCGGTATCCCGGCCGTAGATATTATCGATTTCGATTACCCGTACTGGCACACAACGGAAGATACCCTGGACAAGATCAGCGCCGAAAGCCTGGAACATGTTGGGCGCACCCTAGAGTACTTGCTGGAAAACCAAATGGCCGGTTCATAATGCGCCGCCAACTTCAAACCCCTTAGAGGGGAGCAGCGCCTCGCGGACTACGGCGAATCCGACACAGGCGCGATAGGATAGGGGGACACAAAATGAGTTGCGGGTGGTGAAAGCCCACTTGTGTCAGAGCCAATTTCATCTATCCTTACAATCGTCATGGTACTTGTTGCTGCTTTGGGCGATCACTACTTACAACAAGGAGGGAATTGATGAAGATCGACAAGATAGAAGGCATTAGCTCAGCCTACGCGAGTAAGCTGCGCAAGGCCGGCATCCGGACGACGGAGCGGCTATTAAAGGTGGCGTGCACAAAGGCGGGTCGCCGGGCGATCGCCGAGCAGACCAGCATCTCGGAAAGCATGATCCTCGACTGGGTCAATCGCGCCGACCTGATGCGCCTGCGCGGCATCGGCGAGGAATACAGCGATCTGCTGGAGCACGCCGGAGTGGACTCGGTGAAAGAGCTGCGCACTCGCAAAGTCGAGAACCTGTACCAAAAGCTGCTTGAGATCAATACCGCCAAGCGTCTCGTTCGTCGTACACCCTCCATCCACCAGGTGCGCCGCTGGGTAACCGAGGCGAAGAGCACGAAACCGATGGTGAGCCACTAACAGGCTGCGCTGAAAGGCGAATCGCTGGCCGCGTTTCGGAATGCGACGAAGCAGTCCCGGGCGCTGGAGATCGGGATTGCCGCGCGCCGGCCGCCTGTCCCGCGTTCAACGCGGCGACGCCGGTGTTCAAGTGGCGTCTGAGGCAACGTGTGCAACTCAAATCGAGCGGCCCCGAACATTCGGGGCCGTTTGGTTTTGCATGAACGCAGCGCGCCGGCGCAAGCGCCGCTGCCACATCATCGCGGGAGATCAGGCGGCGGGAACATTCGTGCCCGGCGCCGGCCGTAGCGGCAGCTTGGCTATAATTCCCTTATGCGAAACTTCGACTTCATGCGCGCGCTCCCGGAGGAAATTCGCACCCGTTGCCCGCCAGAGTGGCGGCATTTTAAATTCGCGACGCGCCCCTGGTTGGCACAGTTATATTTCGGCGACGCGCGAGTGCACTACGAAGTTTGGAGTCTTGGCAGCCGATTGAGCGTGCATCCAGAAGGCAGCCTGGAACTGGGATTGCACTTCGAGAGCCGGGACCGGGCGCTCAACCGGTGTCTGCTGGCCGGCGTGGTGCACTATCTGATCGAAATCAAGGCGGATTTGGGCGCCGAGTGGGAGGCCGAAGCCTGGGACAAAGGCTGGGCCAAAGTGTACAAGACGATCCCGCGCGAACCGTTCAACTCGCGCTATCTGGAGTACGTGGCGCGCGAATTGGCCGCCGCCATTGGAGCGCTACAGCCGATCATGATGCGGTTGGCTGAATAGACAGAGACTGGCGCGGGCTGGCGGCAAGCTCCCCTTCCGTATTACAATCCAGCGCTATGGCGTCAAACACATGTGGAGGAGTCGAAATATGAAGATCAAACGCCTGGTAGCATTCCTGTTCCTGCCATTGGTGATCACGGCAATTGCGTGTGTGTGCACGAGCGCGCTGCCGTTCGGCGGCGGGGCGCCGGACATCAACGCAACGGTGGAAGCCGGCACCGGCACCGACATCGAGGGATTGCAGGCCACCGCCGAGGCCATCGGCGGGCAACTGCAGTCCGAGGAAGGCGAGGCAACGGCCGAAGCCGGCATTGCGACGGCCGAGTCGGTTGTGGAAGGCATCACCGCGCCGGAAAACGTCGAGCTGCTGGCGCCGTTCCCGGTCCCGCCGAACGTCGAATCGGTGCTGCTCAACGAAGAAGAGCAAACGCTGCTGACAGTGAATCTCACCCAGGACGAACTTATCGAGTTCTACCGCACGGAACTTACGGCGATGGGCCTTACGGAGCGCCCGATTACGACCGTGATAAACGAAGGCACCTTCAGCATCGTCTTCGACGGGTGGAGCGATGGGCGCTCGGTAGTGGTGCAGGGCACCTCCTTCGGCGACACCTTCTCCGTGAGCATCCGACTCGAATCAGTATAGGAAGCGTATGTTGACCTGCGCATAGAAAAGCGATATCTTCATTTAGAGACCCCCTCGCTGGAGCGGCGGTACAGGACCGAAACACGACCCGCAGCATCTGTCGCGGGTGCATGCGGGGGTTACCCGAAACGGCATTTCTCGGTCCGGACGTCAGCCCAGATATGTTCGAGGGGGTCGCTTCTGTTAACAAGGCGCAGATACCCTTTCTGGCACTCCGCACACGCTAATTCTGCGGGGCTGAAACAGGCCGCGCTAGCCCGTTTCCGATGCGAACCTCACCACCGCCTTCTCGTCGCAGGTTCCGCCGGGGGAGCGCACCACACGCGGCAAACCCCAGATCGCGCGGTCGCCGGTAAAGTCAATCTGCGGGCCAGGGCCGGTCCACAGCGACAGCGCCACCTCGCGCCCGGCGAACTCCGTCAAGTCTACCAGCGCCGGATGCCAGCGCCGGTCGGCCTCGGCGTTCCCGACGTACTGCTCGAACACCGGCTCTCCGTCAATCTCCACGCGGAAGGTCGCGCCGTCGCCGCCCCAACCCCAACTCTGCGGGTCAAGCGCCAGATCGGCCCGGAAGCATAGCGGCCCCTCGTCCGGCAAGCGCAGCGCGTAAGTCACGCGCCCTTCGGCGTGGAGCAGCAGCGCCGAATGCGCGCCTTCGCCCGGCATGGCGAAGTCGGCGATTTCAATCGCCTCGTTTGGCGCAGGCCGCTGTTCGGCAGCCGGCAGGGCATCCAGCAGGTCGATCTCCGTGACGGCCGCCTGCACGGCCGCCTGCGCGTCACGGCTCCACCATGGCACAAGGCGGTAGATGGCAAACCGTCCCAGGAACACCTCCTGCCGATAGTAGCGCTGCAGAAACTCACTGAACGCCGGAATAGCATCGAACTGCTGGTTCGGGTTCTGGTAGTCGAACCAGGTGCGGTCGTACCATGTGACGATGATGTAGGTGGGCGGTTCAGCAAACAGCGCCCGTTCGATCTCGTCAAACCAGCGCGACTGGTAGGGGTTCGGCCCGACGCGCGCCATCAGCGGCGAGTTAAAGATGAAGCGCGTCGGGCTGGCGCGCTGCGACAGATAGTAGATGACCGAATGGTTGCCCCACAGCCAGATGCGGTCATCGGGTTCGGTTCGCACTGCGACGTACTCGGCGATCTGCAACTCATCCCCGGTCGCCAGCGACTCGAACAACTGTTGGCGCGTGATCTGCCCCGTGAGATACGGCCCGGCAACCCGCCACTGGTCAGCATAGAAACGGACTCCGATGTTGGCCGCCAGCGCCAGCGCCAGCACCCAGCGCGCCCGCGGCCATGTGCGAGCAGCAACCCCCACCGCGAGTACGGCGGGCGGCAGCGCGAGCAGCCAGTGGTAGAGCGTGAAGACTTTCTGTGGAAAGACGACCGCCAGCGCGCCAAGGAGCCACGCGGCCAGCGGCAGCGCATACGGCCGCCGCTCCCGGAGCGCCATCGCGAGGCCCGCGAATGCCAGCCCGTACAGCACCGGCAGGCGGGCAAACTCACGCGCGGCGCGCTGCACGTAGAATAGCGGCGGGCCCGACTCGCCGGGGAACAGCAGCAGGTCGGGGTTCACCTGCACGCGCGGGAAGTAGCCGAACATGAACTGGATGTGCTCGACCGCGAGGCCGAACGTGCCCCGCAATACCAGATAGCCCGCCGAAAGCAGCACGACGCTGCCAGCGCCCACCAGCGCCCACCCTCCCTGGCGCAGCCGGTCCCGGCGCCCGGCGCGCACCTGTGGTCGGGCCGCCACCCACAGCGCCAGTCCCAATAATCCCGCCGGAGCCAGGATCGTGTATTTAAAGCCCGCGGCGGCGGCGAGCAGCGCCCCGGCAGCGGCAAACCATCCAGGCCGACGGCGCGCCATGCCTTTCATCCACGCGAGGGCCGCCAGCACGATGAACAGGTTGGCGAAGCCCTCCGACTGTGCGTTGTGATCAAATGGGACGGCGACGAGCAGCAGGCCGTACGAGAGGCCAAGCGCGCGGGATATGCGCACCGGAGCGCCCCACTTCCGCGCGAGCCCCGCCAGCGCAAGCGCCGTGCCGGCCGCGACAAAAGCGTTGAGCACATACGGCCCCCACAGCACAGGGCCGAAGATCAGCTCTGCGAGCGCGTAGGTGTAATGCGTCAGCGGTCCTTTGGTGTCCCAGCAGTGTTCGTAGGGAGCACGCCCGGCGAGCAGCGCGCTGCCGCAGGCGGCATACACGCCCTGATCGCGCTGCAGCGGCAGCACCCACCAGGGCGCGCTGGCGGCGAGGATGGCCACCATCAGTAGAAGGGAGGCCGACAGCCGGCGCGAGACGTGAGGCGTGGGACGCGAATCGGGCATTACGCTTCACGCTTCACGGGTCGAGGAGGAGGTTGATGTAGGAGAGCATTGTGGTGACTGGCGCGGGGATGGTACGTGGCCTGGCGAGGTTGGTCAAGGGTCGCGTGGGATAATTGGTCGAGGTTGATCTGCATTCACCGCTACATTGCCGCCAAACCGAACAAATGGCACGAAGATCGAGAATATGGAGACAGACATGACCGATAGCCTCGACCAAACCAGCATCCGCACGAGAGCCGTCCACGCGGGCGAACGCCCCGACCCGGTCACACGCGCGGCGTCACCCAACATCGTCATGTCCTCGACGTACATCGCGGACCCGGACACGACCTTTTCCGTCGCGGGCCAGGGGGACGATGCCCCCTACATATACACGCGCTGGTCGAACCCCACCGTGGACCAACTCGAACGCAAATTGGCCGCGCTCGACGGCGCAGAAGCCGGATTGGCATTTGCGAGCGGCATGGCGGCGATTACCGCGCTATTCCTGCACCAGCTCCAGCGCGGCGACCGGCTGGTGATGAGCGACATTTCGTATGCGGGCGCGTCCGAACTGGCGGAAGGCATGCTCCGTGGAATGGGCGTGGACGTCGTGCGGGCCAACATGGCCGATCTGGAGCAGGTGCGCGCGGACGTCACACCGGGCACGAAACTGGTCTATGCCGAGACGCCCGCCAACCCGATCATGCGTCTGACGGACCTGCGCGCCGTGGCCAAGATCGCGCATGCGGCCGGCGCATTGCTGGCCGTCGACTCCACCTACGCGACGCCGGTCGGCACGCGGCCGATCGAGCTGGGCGCGGATTACGTGGTGCACTCGCTCACAAAGTACATCAGCGGTCACGGCGACACGCTGGGCGGTGCGGTGCTCGGGCCGCAGGAGGAACTGGCGCGCCTGCGGTCGAGTATCACCGTCCACACCGGCGGCATTCTCAGTCCGTTTAATGCATGGCTGACCATGCGCGGCGCCGCCACATTGCCGCTGCGCATGGAGGCGCACCAGGCCGGAGCCTTTGCCGTGGCGCGCTTCCTTGAGGGACATCCCAAGGTGCGGCAGGTTCTGTATCCCGGCTTGCCCTCACATCCGCAGCACACTCTGGCTACCCAACAGATGTCGAACTACTCGGGAATGCTGACGTTTCGAGTGGATGATGGGCGGCGGGCGGCGGGCATCCTGGCGGAGCGGCTGCGCATCTGGCATTACGCTGTCTCGCTCGGCCATCACCGCAGCTTGCTCTTCTATTTGCCGACCGACGAAATGCTGGCGAATTCGTTCCCGCTCGATCCGGCGGGGGAGGAGTCCTACCGCGCCTATGCCGGCGACGGCGTCTTTCGCGTCTCCGTGGGCATCGAAGACCCGGCCGACCTGATTGCCGACCTGGAGCAGGCGCTGGAAGTGCTTTGATCATTCTCGCCGAGGAGTCACAGAGCGCAGAGGTAGCTGCTCAGCCTGGGGACGCCACAGCGGGGATTTGGGGGATTATTTTTCTGGAAGACAACTCAGCGGACTCCGTGGCTCTGCGGTGAATCTCAGTGCCCACCGCAGACGCGCAGCCATTTGCGCCCGTCGCGCGCGAGGAACTTGTCGGCCGCCAACGGCCCCCACCGCCCCGGCTCGTAGTATGCCAGCGGCGGTGCGGACTTCGACGCCCAGCCCTCCAGCACCGGATCGACCAGGCCCCAGGCCATTTCGTGCGCGTCCGCACGCGTGAATAATGAGGCATCGCCGTGGAGGGCATCGAGCAATAGCCGCTCGTATGCATCCGGAATGGTGGTCTCGCCAAACGACTCGGCATAGTGGAAGTCCATCAATACCTCGCGCATGTCTGCAAGGGTGTCCGGGACCTTCGCCTCAAATTCCAGATGGATGCCCTCGTCCGGTTGCAGACACAGCCCGATCACATTTGACGTGATCTCGCCGTCTGACGGCATGGGGAACATCATGTGGGGCGGGCTTTTAAACTGGATGACGATCTCGGTGCTCTTCTCCGCCAACGCCTTACCGGAACGCAAATAGAACGGCACTCCCTGCCAACGCCAATTGTCGATGTACATCCGCATCGCCGCATAGGTCGCCGTCTGAGATTCCGGCGCCACACCGGCCGCATTGCGATAGCCTTTGTATTGCCCCCGCACGGTGTGGTCGGCAACGGCGGTGGGCAAAATGGGTCGGACGGAAGATAGCACCTTCACCTTCTCGTTCCGCAGCGCGTCCGCGTCAAACGAGGCCGGCGGCTCCATGGCGGTGAGCGCCAGCAACTGCATGAGGTGGTTCTGGAACATGTCGCGCACGACGCCCACGCTGTCGTAATACCCTGCGCGGTGCTCGATATCCACCGTCTCGGCGACAGTGATCTGCACGTTATCGATATAGTTGCGATTCCACACCGGCTCAAAAATCGAGTTTGCGAATCGAAAGATCAAAATGTTCTGGACGGTCTCTTTGCCTAAATAGTGATCGATGCGATAGACCTGCTGCTCTTGCAGCACGTCGAGTACCGCGCGATTGAGCTGCGCGGCAGAGGCCTGATCGTGGCCAAACGGCTTTTCGATCACCGCGCGGCGCCACCCATCAGATTCGCTCACCATGCCATGCGCCCCAAGCTGCCTCACAACGTCGGCATAGAACTGCGGAGGTGTGGCGAGATAGTAGAGCCGGTTGGCCGGGCTGCCTTCCCACCGGGTGAGTTGATCCTGCAGCCGGCCGTACGCTTCTACATCACCAAACGCGCCCTGCACATATTCCATGCGCTCAGCCAACGACTCCCACACCGCACCATCCACAAGCTGTTTCGAGAATTCAGCCACACCGGCGCGTGCCCGCGACCGAAACGTGTCGGAAGTCCAATCTCGTCGGGCTACGCCGACGATATGAAATTCCTCCGGCAGCCGCCCCTTGCAATACAGACTATAGAGCGACGGGATCAGCTTGCGGCGCGTAAGGTCGCCGGTTGCGCCGAAGATCACGATTGATGTTGTCATAGGTTATAGCTTCCGGCGGATGGCGCGCGATC
>JBHHUI010000010.1:0-14296 GCA_046753805.1 Anaerolineales bacterium | reverse complement strand
CAGGCGCGCTTTGCCGGGGGCGGTTTGCCCCCTCATAGCCGGGACGTTCCGCCCCGTCACGGCCGGGACGTTCCGCAGACCAATGCGGATATGCGACCGGCGGATGTGCGCGTCTATTGCAAATTGGACGACGAAAGCACGGCGCTGGTGCGCTCCGCCATGCGGCAGATGCAGCTCTCCGCGCGCGGCTTCCACCGCATCCTCAAGCTTGCCCGCACTATTGCCGACCTGGCCGGAAGCGACGCCATCGCGCCTGCCCATGTGGCAGAGGCGATCCAGTACCGCCCGCGCCGGGAGAACTAACTTGACCGGGTAGCGTACATCTGCATACCAGGTCTGGAAGGCTAGTCGCCGTTCCCGCTCGAGCCACGGTTTGACCCCAGCCCCCAGATGAGCAGCGCGGCCCCGGTGCCGAGTCCAAAGGCGCCCAGCGTGCCGCCGCCCCCTTCCACCCAGCGCCCCACAAGCACGAACGCCGCCAGCAGACCGAGGAAGGCAGCCACCGCGAGTTGCCAACTCTTGCCCTCCCATCGAAAGGCTTGCACCGTCAGCCAGCCGGCGCCAAGCCCGAATACGAGCGCGCCGACAGCCCGCAACAGGTAGCCCAGCAAATTCAAAACGTCGATGAAATCCATGACTGAGTCCTTTCTGTGGAATGAAGTGCGCCCAGTATAGGCACGTTTCGCGTGCGCGCCACTGAACGCAAAGCGCAAAACGCCCGGCGCTGCCGGGCGTCTTGAAACTCGCATGGACAAGTACCTCAGGCGTTGAAGCGGTCGCGGAAGACGTCGATCTGGCCGGCGTGCTCGCGTTTATGCGCGTAGTTGGTGTAGACGATGAAATCGTCGAGGCAATAGTCCGGGCCGTACCACGAGATCGTGCCATTCTCGCGGAACGTCTCAGCGGGAATCTGTGTCGCGCGCTCCACGACGCGCGCGTGCGCCGTACGGTATTCCTCCAGCACCGCATCCATCCTACGGTCGCGTCGCGCGTTCACTTCCGCATCGTTGAAATCCCCACGCAGGTCGCGCATGCGCTCCATCGTCGGCGTCGGGCCGCCGCCGAGAAACGTCGAGATCACTTCCGCGAGCAGTGTTTCGTAGGACACCATGTGTGCGACGATGTCCTTCACCGACCACCAGCCGCACGCGCCCTCGGTCTCGTAGTTCTCCGCCGGAAAACGCTCAACTGATTTCATCAGGGTGTCGTTGCCATACTTCAGTATGTCCAATACGTTCATGAAAACCTCATTACGGTAGGGCCGAAAGTCGGCAAATTATACAGGTGGTAGTACGTTGCGAACCCCCGCATGCAGTAGCAATAAGGCGCGCGCTTTCATGGAGCGCAACCATAGCATGCACTGATGAGCGCGACATTAATTGCCCCGCTGGAGCGTCAGTTTGCGCCGGTCGTAAGCACGATGCGGCCGGTGGCGCGCCGCGACAGCAAGTCGCCCAGCGCCCGGGCGGCCTGCTCCAGTGGATACGTCTGCGAAACGTGCGGCCGCAGCGCGCCCTTCCCGTACCAGTTGAGCAAAGTCGCCAGCGAGTCCTGTATCAGGCGTGGATTGATGTGCAGATAGGCCCCCCAGAACACGCCCACTGCCGATGTATTCTTGAGCAGGAGCCGATTGACAGGCAGTTCGGGAATGCGCCCGCTGGCAAAACCAATCACAAGGATACGCCCCTCGACCGCCAGCGTCCTCATCGCCTGATCGAACAGATCGCCCCCGACGGGATCGCAGATTACGTCCGCGCCGCGCCCGCCCGTCAGTTCCTTTACCCGCCGGCGCAAGTTTTCGGCAGCATAGTTGATGCCATGATCCGCGCCGTGTTCAGCCGCAACTTGCAACTTCTCCGCACTGCTGGCCGCTGCGATGACCGTCGCGCCGAGATGTTTGCCGATCTCGATCGCCGCCAGCCCCACCCCGCCGGCCGCGCCCAGCACGAGCAGCGTTTCCCCCGCCGCCAGGTTTCCACGGTGCGTTAGCGCGAGATGCGACGTGCTGTATGCAACGCCGAACGACGCAGCCATAACGAAATCCACATCGTCCGGAATCGGGATGGCGGAACTTTCTACCACGACCATCTCCTCTGCGTAGGCGCCGTAGTCGCCGAAGGCGATTACGCGCTGCCCGGGCGTCACGCGGGTTACGTCGGGCGCGCACTCCAGCACCACGCCGGCCGCTTCAAAACCCGGGCTGAACGGGAACTCCGGGCGGGCCTGGTATTTGCCAGCGATCAGCAGCGCGTCCGCAAAGTTGACGCCGGCTGCCTGTACCCGCAGGCGTATTTCACCCGCCTGCAATGGCCGACGCGGCGCATCTCCAAATACCAGGTCTGCGGGCAGGCCCCATTCTTTACACAGGATGGCTTTCATCTGCTACTCCAGAACGCTCGTGAATCGATTTGCAGGAAGTCGAGAGAATCTAACACCAGGGCGCAACGATGCAAGGACGCATCGCATCCCGGCGCCCTGGCGACTTTGCGTTACTTTCTTACACGCGTTGTGGCTTCTTCCTGATCTGAATCTTTCTAGCGAATAAGGTATCATGACATCTCCGACTGATCATCACCGCTGAGTGGAGGCAACCATGTCGAAACCAGCCTGGATTGAAATTATCCCGGAAGACGAGGCCGATGGCCTGCTGCGCGAACTATATGATCAGGAGATGGACAAGCGCCACAACGTCGTGGACAACATCCTGAAAGTACACAGTCTCAACCCGAAAGCGCTGCGCGCCCACGCCAATCTCTATCACACCATCATGCATGGGCGCTCGGGGGTGCGCCGGGCGGAGCGGGAAATGATCGCCGTGGTTGTATCTGCTCTCAATCAATGCCACTACTGACTCAAGCACCACTCGGCCGGTCTGGCCCGCCTCACCCACGACGAAGCGCTACCGCAACAACTCGCTGCAGACTACGCGACCGCGCCGCTGGAGCCGCGCCAGCGCGTGATGCTCGACTACGCCGTCAAGCTCACGCGCGAGCCGTGGAGCGTGCGCGAATCCGATGTGGGCGCCCTGCGCGCGGCCGGCTTTGCCGATCGCGACATCCACGACATTAACCAGGTCGTGGCCTATTTCGCCTACGTGAACCGCGTGGCCGGCGGGTTGGGCGTCGGGCTGGACGATTATGTCGGCGACGAATCAACGCCGGGTTAGCACTTCCGTACCCTGGCCAGCCTCGGCCGCCGGCGACCAGGTACCCTCCAGCGTCCCCCCGGCGCGCCGCTCGTAGACCGCAGTCCCACCGTCGTAAACGACGGTAAGCGTCTCGCCATCCCACTGCCCGGTTCCATCGAAGGTCTGGCTGCCGATCTCCCAATGGACGGCAATCTGTCCTCCGCTCACGGTGATCTCGGCTATCCCCGCGTAAGCGCTGCCGTCCGGGTTCGTACCGGACACGTCGTAGGACCCGGCGAGCGACTCAGCCCCATCATCCAAGCCGGAGCGCAGCCCGGATGAACTGAGCGCACAGGCCAGACTGATCAGAACGGCGGCGATCAGGGCCGCCGGCGCGAAGACGCGCGTATTCAGAGTCATAGCAGTTCCTAAATTACAGCAGTTGTATCACCGGCAACAGAGCAGAAGAATCAAGGTTTGTGAACGGCAGCAACAGAAGCGGGAACAACCCCATGCCGAACACAAAGATGAAGTAACAGGCGAAACACAGACAGAAGAGCACAAAAAAGGCGACGGCCGCGATGAGCGCCTGCCGCCCAAACGCCTGGCTGGCCGCGTCCGGCCGCTGCAGATAGATGAGGCCAATAGCGATCCCGGCCACCGGGATAATGAAAGATATAAACAGCAGCAGGTAACGGGTCGAGCCTTCGGGCGCCGGGGCAGGCTGGGAACCGGAATCCTGGGTCATTGACTCCTCCTATGGATGCGCGGGCAGATATTATGCGCGAAGACGGTACGCGCGGCAAACAACAGATCACTCCTGCGTAGAGACGGCGACATCGGTGATGCGCAGCGGCGCGCCGGCCCAACCTTCAGCGTACCAGCGCAAATACTCTTCCACGTGCTCGCCCCAGTAGCCGGTGCTGTGGCCCCCGGGTTGCACGATGTATTTGTGCGGGATGTCACGGATGGTGAGATTTTCGTGCAGAAATTCGGCGCTCACGATCAACCCGTCCAGCGCGCCGATGTCGATGTATAAGCGCGGCAGCAGTTCGCCGGGTGCCGCATCGATCCAGCCGTTCACCGAAGCCTCATCTTCGTAGAAGATCGCCAGGCTGTGCAATCCGAGCGCGCTGAATAACTGCGGATGCTGCAGACCAATGCGGAGCGCCCAACCACCCCCACGCGACATGCCGCCCAGCGCGCGGAATGAACGCCGGGCGATCGTCCGAAAATTAGCCGCGACAGCGGGGAGCAGGTCTGCCACAACGGCTTCCCCGAAACGCTCGCCGCCCACTTCGCGCGGCATGACGATGATAAACGGCGGCGCCTCGTCCGCCGAGATCAGAGAATCTGCAGCTTCGTCCGCGCCAATTTCATCCCAGGTTGCCTGCGTGTGTCCGCGTCCGTGTAGCAGATACAATACCGGATAGGCCAGGTCGGGGCGCGCTTCATAGCAGGGCGGCAAATAGACGCGCGTCCGCATGGGGGAATCGGCGACCGAACCGGGCACGACCACTTCGATGAGGCGGCCGGCTGTCTCCCGGCACGGCGGCGGCGTGGGTGGTGGAGATGACGGCGTAGGGGCGAGCGTGGCCGTCCCGGTCACGGTCGGTACAACTGTCGGCGTCGGCGCGGGCTTACGCGTGGCCGGCGCAACCATCGGCGCGTCGCCGCTCGCGGGCGGTATCTCCAACACTACAGTCGGCGGCGCCTGTGCGATCGGAACGACGTTGCACGCCGCCAGCCACAGCATGAAACTGAACGGTATCAGACGGCTGTCACGTATGCGGTGTCGAAAAGTCATTTCGGGGACCGCGCAACTCTACCCGGCGCTCCGATTGGTGTCAACGTCGGATCGCGCCGCTTTGCGTGCAGAGTCCCCTTGGGTATAATGGCCGCGCATACAGTTCACAATACATAACGTACCCCGTGTGCAAGTATTGGCTCTGTTCTCGGCCCTGATACCCACCCAGCGTGGGCGCTCGGCCAACCAGCTTCGACGATCCGCCCATCGGGGTAACGAGGGGATTTGCATCGAATTCGTGCTGCGATAGCCTGGGTTTCATTGCTTCTGGCCCTGATTCTGAGCGCCTGCAGCGCACAGGATCAGACCCGGACAGCAGCGGCTGGCACGCCCGTCACTGGTGCGCAAACTTCGCCGGCCGCCGGGGAACCCGAGCAAACGGTTCCGGCCGCTGCGCCGGAGCCAACGGCGGAACCGACGACCGAACCGCTGGCAGCCATCGTCAATGGCGAAGCCATCCCACTCGCGGCCTACGAGTTGGAAGTAGCTCGCTACGAAGCGGGGTTCACCATTCGGGGCGTAGACCCGGCTACCCAAGGCGACTACCAGGCCGCAGTTCTCGATTTGTTGATCAACGACCGCCTCGTCGTGCAGGCCGCGCGGTCCAAAGGCTTCACGGTGACGGACGCCGAATTGCAGAGCGAGTACGAGCGAAGCGTGACGGAGGCCGGGGGCGAAGGCCCGTTCCAAGAATGGTTGGCGCTGAACCTGTACACCCCGGACGAGTATCGTGAGCAGTTGCGCGCCGGCATACTCGCCAATCGGGCGCAAAGCGACGTGGTGGCTTCCATCCCGGCCGCGACCGAACAGGTGCACGCCCGCCACATTCTGGTACCCACAGAAGAAGATGCAAGCGCGATTCTGGAACAGCTTGCGAATGGCGCGGATTTTGCAACGCTGGCAGTTAACAATTCGCAAGATCAGGGCACGCGCATCAATGGCGGCGACCTCGGCTGGTTCCCACGCGGCGTGCTGACGGTAATGGAAGTGGAGGAGGCCGCCTTTGGACAGGAGCCCGGCGCGGTGAGCGATATCGTCAGTACGTTCCTGGGATATCATGTCGTCGAGACGCTTGCATTCGACCCGGCGCGCCCGGTTTCACCCGAACTGCGTCTCCTGCTGCAGCAAGCAGCCGTGGACGAATGGCTGGCGGAATTGAAAGCGCAAGCGACGATTGAGCGTTTCGTGCCCTGATGGCGTGCGAGGCTGCCGGTAGGGGCGCTTAGGACGGAGCAAGCAACATGAATAATCGTGGTTCCATTATCGTCAACTTACTGACATTGCTGATCATCGTGGCCGCAGGCTGCTCCGGCGTATATTTTCTGGCCGTGTTTTCGAACCCCAACGGTGGACTGAATCTTTTCCCGCCGCCCACCAAACCGGCGGTAGCCGTGCTCCCGACGCCGACCGAAACGCCCCTCTTCCCGACGCTGCCGCCGGTTTGGACGCCGACCGAGCCGCCAGTTGCCGCGGATACCCCGACCGCAACGGCCTCCGCCAGCGCCACGGCTGCGGAGTCAACGGTCACCAGCACTCCATCCAAGACGGCGACGCCCACTGAGACTGCGACGTTGGAACCCGGCGCGGATACCCCGACGCCCACGGCCACCGGCCCGACGCCGACGCCGTCCGCGACCGTCGCCCCCACCAACACACTTTCGCCGTTCCAGTTTACGTTGCAAGCCGACGGCATTCAATACACGCGCAACTTCGTCTATCCGGAGTTGGACTGTAACTGGATGGGGATCGCCGGCCAGGTCTTCGACTTGAACAACAAACCATTGATCGGCAACCTCGTGCATCTCGAAGGCGGCGGCTTCTCAGTGGACGCCATTACCGGCACCAAATCTGAATACGGACCCGGCGGATACGAGCACATATTGGACAGCACGCCGAAAGACACCACCGACGAATATGTCGTGCAGTTGCTCGATCCGACCGGAGCAGCGCTGTCGGACCAAATCGTCGTGCCGACTTTCGCAGACTGCAACCGCAACCTGATACTGGTCAATTTCGTTCAAAACCATTAGGGCTACGGCGGCCGGTCGCATCTAAACAGGCATGTTCGCACGCAGAGACAGGGGGAGCGTGCGCCGGCGCAGGCTGGCGCGCAGCGGGCCTCTGCTTTTGAATATCCTCACCCTGGCAGTGCTCGCACTCACGGTCGCCGGCGCCGCCGCGCTGACGCTCGTCTTCTTCCAACCGCGCCACCCTTTCAACCCGTACCCGCCGGCGACGCTGCCGGTGCTGGCCGTGCTGCCGACGCATTCCAACTTGCCCACCGCCGAGATTGCGATTGCAACGGTCACGCCGCTGTTCTCGGCGACGCCCAGCCCGTCGGTCACGCCCAGCCCCACCGGCACCCCACTGCCCTCGGCCATGGCCTCGCCAACTCGCACAGAGCCGCCGCCCAGCCTGACGCCGACGACGGAGCCCTCCCCCACCCGCATCGGCAGCGGAAGTTTCGAATTCGTCGTGCAGGATAGCTCGCCGCTCGCGCTGGCGAATTTCGCCAATGACAGCGGCTGCAACTGGCTCGGTGTGGCAGGCACGGTGTTCGACAGTGCCGGGAACGGCCTCGACGGGTTCACAATCCAGCTCGAAGGCGGCGGGCTGTCGCTTTCGGCCATCTCCGGCAGCGCCCCGGCCTATTCGCCGGCCGGCGGCTATGAGTTCGCACTCGCCGACCATGTCATCGCCACGCAGGCGGAATACAGTGTGCAGTTGTACAATAGCGCCGGGCAGCCGGTGTCCGTCCGGTTGTTTTTCGATACATTTGCCGACTGCGAGCGCAATCTCATTCTGATCAACTTCGAACGCGCTGCCTAGAGCGTTGCTTCGCAGCGGCCATACCGCCGGGCGGCCGGGGCCGAAACGCCACATGACCGAACGAATTGCAACCGGGATTTCCGGGCTCGATGAGATGCTGTCGGGCGGATTCGTCCCAACTACGAGCACGCTCGTGCGCGGCGCGCCCGGCACCGGCAAGACCACCATCGGACTGAATTTTCTGCATTATGGGGCTGTGGAATGCAACGAAGCGGGGCTGCTGGTTACATTTGAAGAATTCCCGCGTTCGCTCTACCGCGACGCCGAAAGTCTGAACCTCGACCTGCACGCGCTCGAAGCAAGTGGCGGGCTCACGCTTCAGTTCACTTCGCCGGGCGTTTTTCTGAGCAGCCTGCAGGCGCCGGATAGCGCGCTAATCAACACGATCCGCACGCGCAACATCAAGCGGGTGGTGGTAGACAGCGCCACGCATCTGACGCAGCTTACATCCGACGAGCACCTGCTGCGCAAACACTACGCTGCCATGGTCAACGCACTCAAGCGCGAGCAGACGACCTGCATGCTGCTCGGCGAAGAGACGCCGGCCAACGCGCGCATCGCAGAAAAGGGCCGGCTGGCGTTTGTGGCTGACTGCATCATCATGCTGCGCTACCTTGAAATCGACAGCGCGATCAGGCGCGCCATCGTCGTGCTCAAGATGCGCGGCAGCGGCCATTCCAAACAAATCCACCAGTTTGAGATTCGAGCCGGCGGCCTGCACGTCGGGAAACCGTTCACGGGCCGGCGCGAACTACTCTCCGGACTGGCGCGCCGCAGTATGATCTCCACCGTCAGGTGATCGTCGAATCCGAATTTCGGAATGGAAACTGTTCAATCCGCAATCGGTAAATGGGAACGCTCTATGTAGTCGGCACGCCGATCGGCAACCTGGAAGACCTCAGCCCGCGCGCGGTGCGTGTGCTGCGCGCGGCGACGCTGATCGCGGCTGAAGACACGCGCAGATCGCGCAAGCTGCTGGCGCATTTCGGCCTGGATACGCCGCTCACCTCGTACTATGAACACAACAAGCTCACGAAGCTAGCCACGATCTTGAAATCGTTGGAGCAAGGCCCGGTCGCGCTCATCTCCGATGGCGGCATGCCGGGCATTTCCGATCCGGGTTACGAACTGATCAATGCCGCCGTCGCTGCCGGTCATGTGGTGTCGCCGGTCCCGGGCCCGTCAGCCGTTTCAGCGGCGTTGGTCGTCTCCGGGCTGCCCACCGATGCATACGTCTTTCTCGGATTCTTGCCGCGCCGGAGCGCCGCACGCCGCGCGGTGTTGGAGGAAAACGCTGCGGAGCGTCGCACGCTGGTCGCGTTCGAATCACCGCACCGGCTGGCGGAAGCGTTGGACGACGTCGTCGCTGTGCTCGGAGACCGGCCGCTGGCCGTCGCGCGCGAGCTGACCAAAATGTACGAAGAGGTGTTTCGCGGCACGGCGTACGCCGCACGCGATCATTTCGCCTCGGAAGCGCCGCGCGGCGAAGTCACACTCGTCATCGGCGGCGCGCCGAAATCGGAAGTGCAAGTGTGGCCGGAAGCAAGGGTGCGCGTTAAACTGAACGAAATGCTGGAGGCCGGCGTTAGCCCCACCACCGCCGCGAAGAGCGTCGCGCGCGACAGCGGCTGGGCGCGGCGCGATGTGTACCGATTGGCAGTCGCAGACGACAGCCGTGGCTCGTGACGCGCCACACCCCGTGAGACCCTGACGAATGTTACTTGACAATCTCGAACGCTACACCGAACTCGACACGCTTGGCATGGGCGACCACATCGACGGCTTGCCGGACCAGATCGAGGCCGCGTGGGCGCACGCGCAAATGCTGCCGCTCCCCAGGGTTGGAGACGTAGCAAACATCGTCATTTGTGGCATGGGCGGCTCTGCCATCGGCGGCGCGCTGCTCAAATCGCTGCTGGCCTCCGAATGTCCAGCCCCGATTGAATCCGTGCGCGACTACGACCTACCCGCGTATGTGGGGCCGAACACGCTGGTAATCGGGTCGTCCCATTCCGGCAACACCGAGGAGACGCTGGCGGCGATCGAGGCCGCCGCTGCGCGCGGCGCGCAACTGGTCAGCTTCTCCACCGGCGGTGTGCTGGCGCAACGCACGCCGCAACTCGGCGGCACACACTGGCACTTTGACTATGCCAGCCAGCCGCGCGCCGCCATCGGATACGCACTCATGTTACCGCTGGCATTGCTATCGCGGCTCGGCCTCGTGCGCGATTTTTCGGCTGATGTGAAGGCAGCCGTCGCCACCCTGCGGAGGCAGCAGCAAACCCTGAAACGTGAAGCCCCGCTGGCGCAGAATCCGGCCAAGCGCCTGGCCGGGCAGTTCATAGAGCGCTTCATCATACTCGTGGCGGCCGAGCCGCTTGCGCCGGTGGCGCGCCGGTGGGCGGGACAGATCGCCGAGAACGGCAAGGCGTGGGCGCAGCATCTGGCGCTGCCGGAAATGGACCACAATGCCGTGGCGGGGATCGAACTGCCGGCGCACCTGGCAGAGAAGACCATGGTGTTCTTTCTCGAATCGTCGCAAGCGCACGCGCGTAATCAGGCGCGCGTCGCGCTAACGCGCGAACTCTTCACGACCGCCGGCTACAATACGGATGCGCTCCCGGCGCGCGGCGACACGCGGCTGGAACAGATGCTTTCCGCGCTGCACTTTGGCGACTACATGAGTTACTATCTGGCAATTGCGTACGGAGTCGATCCCACGCCGATTGATACGCTCGTCTGGTTTAAGGAGCAGTTGGCGACCGTGCAGACGGATCACCCATGACCTTCCCACTGCAAGAACTCCCCAAGACGCAGCGGTTATACGTCAAACTGCGCCAGTATCCGATCCTCGGGGAAGAGATCCGCGTGCGTATGCGTGAGGAGCTATTCCGGCGCGGCATCATATCCGAAGAACGCTTCGAGATCGAAGTGGAAGAAAAAGCTATCGCTTCACAGCAGTTGGAAGGCTTGCAAGACCCGTACGGGCAAGAACCCCACGAGCGCTGGCAGGAACGTCTCAGTCACGTGCGCGACCACCTGACCGAGTTCTACTTCGCGTACAACCTTCCGATCGATGTGTTCGACCAGATCGTGTCAGACCTGCTGGAAGCCCGCATGGGTCAAAAACCGGACCCGCTGCAGCTGGCCTACAGCCGGGAATCGGCGCCGCTGGATGTGCTCATCCGCGATGGAGAGGCGATCGAGGCGCTGCCGCCCGAAGAACGCGCGCCGCTGGAGCATCACCTGCAAGAGCTGCGCGTCGTCATCATCAAGACGATCATCAGCGACCAGCTCGAATTCGTCGGCATTGCAAAGAAGTGGCTGACCGTGCGGGATTTGCGCCACATCCGGGAGCGCCGTTTCGGGCGCGGCAAGATCGGCGGCAAGGCCGCCGGTATCCTGCTGGCCTGGAAAATTGTGCAGCATGATCCGGCGCTCGCTGAGTACGTCGGGATCCCGGAATCGTATTTCCTTGGCACCGACGTGTTCTCACACTTCAAGCGCGACAATAACCTAACGCACGTCCGCAACCAGAAATACAAGCCCTCCGATGTTATTCGCGCTGAATATGGAGACATATGTGCGGCGTTCGAGGCCGGCAAATTGCCGGAATACGTCCGTGCCAGCCTGCACACCTTACTGGAGGACATCGGCCGGACGCCGCTGATCGTGCGTTCGTCCAGCCTGCTCGAAGACTCGTTCCGCCACTCGTTCGCCGGCAAATACGACAGTTTTTTTTGCCCCAATCAGGGCTCTGTAGATGAAAACCTCGCCTTCCTGACCAGCGCCATTTCACGCATTTACGCCAGCGTCTACAGTCCGGACGCACTGCTGTACCGGCAGCGCATGGGGCTGCTCGATTACGACGAGCGCATGGCGATCTTGATCCAGATCGTCGAGGGCGAGCGCTCGGGGGACTTTTACTACCCGCCCATTGCCGGCGTCGCATTTAGCCGCAACCCCTATCGCTGGACGCCACGCATAAAGCGTGAAGACGGGCTGCTGCGGATCGTGTGCGGCCTGGGCACGCGCGCCGTCGACCCGACCGGCGATGACTACACGCGCCTGGTAGCGCTGAGCCACCCAACACTGCGACCGGAAGTCGATGCGCGCAGCATCCGGCGCTATTCCCAACACCATATCGACGTGCTCAACATGCAAACCAACCAGTTCGAGACGCGGCCAATTACCGAGGTGCTTACGCCGCAGCTACCCTGGCTCCGGCTGGCTGCTTCCCGCGAAAAAGACGGCCACATACAGAAACTGTTCATGGTTAACCCCGGCATGTCGCCAGACGAACTTGTCATGACGTTCGACCAGTTATTGGAAGATGCGCGATTTATCGGACGCATGAAGCGCGTGCTAAAAAAACTGGCGCAACATTACGGCGTGCCGGTGGATATCGAGTTCACGGCCGGGATTGACCACACCCAGACTGCCGCAGCCGGACAGCCGGAGGTGAAGCTGCGGCTGGTCCAGTGCCGGCCCCAGAGCACGCGCGCCGCCGGGCCGGCCGTCGCTGTGCCGCAGCATGTGCCGGACGCAGACAGGCTCTTTACGACGCGCGGCTTTGTACCGGAAGGCAAAGTTGACCACATTAACTTCGTGGTGTTTGTACCCCCGAAGCGCTACGACGCTATCTCCGATCACGCGACGAAGCACACGCTTGCCCGCGTAATTGGCCGACTAAACTACGCGCTGGAGGCCGAACAATTTATCGTGATGGGCCCGAACCGGTGGGGCAGCAACGATCCGGAACAGGGCGTCAAGGTCACTTACGCCGACATTCATAACACGGCCATGCTGGTCGAACTGGCGTACGCGACCGCGCAAGGGACGCCCGAGCCCTCCTATGGTACACATTTCTTTCAGGACCTGGTTGAAGCCGGCATCTACTCGCTGGCGGTGTACCCGGACCGGGACGGCGGCTTCTTCGACGAAGCCTTCTTCCTGGACGCGCCAAACCTGCTTTCGCAATTGAGTCCCCAGGATGCGGAGCTTGAAGAGTATGTGCGGGTTGTCAACGTTTCCGCGGCCTCACACGGGCGTACGCTGACGGTCGTGATGGATGCCGACACGGAGGAAGCGGTCGGCTATTTGGAGACGCACTAGCCCCGGGATCAGCTCTCGGACTGCACCTCACGCAAGCGCTGGAAGGCGCCCTCCCAGGCGCTGCCGATAGTGTTGCGCTTGGGGAGTTTGATCTTTACAAGCTGTTCGCGGGCGGCGATTTCCGGCAGCAGCTGCGCCAGTTCGCCCCAATCGTTGCACAGCACGGACTGACGCACGGCTTCGGATTTGGTCTGCGACCAGGCCCAGTCGCGGCGGAAACGGTCCGCTTTCACCCAGTAATCACGTTTCTCCCACGCGCGCACCGTCACATCAACGGTAGCATAGATTTCGCGCAGACAGAGGGATATAAACGCAGCCATGTCGCGCGCTTCGTCGTCGATATCTTGCTTGGCGGCAAGCTCGCGCAATGTGAGCATGACGGCTTTGCAGAGGCGAGTGCGCTGCTGGCCGACGCCGTCCGGATTGATGATGCGACTCAATTTCGTTTCGGCCCTTCTCGTCTGGAGTGAGCGTGCGACGGCAATTCTAGCACGAAGCCGCCGCCGGTCGGTTGTTGACCCGCAGCAGAAGGCGCACGGATCGTACAGAAGATATCCGCATATTACGCTTCCCCGTAACCGTGACCGCGACTCTCTTAACCGCGATCCGCTACTGGCGCGCCGGCTCGCATTGAATTAGACTCTGGCGCAGGGGGCATTACGAGTATTGCACCCATGTCCCCGACCTCCAAGAATCTCCCGCGCGTAACCGTCTTCACAGACGGCGCGTGCGACCCCAACCCCGGCCCCGGCGGCTGGGCCGCGATCCTGAAGAGCAGCGGCAAGCAGCGCGAACTCAGCGGCGGCGAGCCTAATACGACAAATAACCGCATGGAACTGCGCGCCACTATCGAAGCGCTCAATGCGCTCAAGCGGCCCTGCGCAGTAGTGCTCTACACCGACTCGGAGTATCTACGCCTCGGAATCACATCCCGACTCGCGCGCTGGCGCGCCAATGGCTGGCGTACGAGTGCGAAGAGGCCCGTCGCGAATCAGGATTTGTGGCAGGCGCTCATTGATGCGATGGCGCCGCACGCGATCAAGTGGCAGTGGGTGCGCGGCCATGCGGGCAACCGCGACAACGAGCGCGCCGATAGCCTGGCGCGCGCGGCCATTCCACGCGCCGATTTTGCCATCGACGACCCCGAGGCCGTACATCTCTATGCCGGCGCTTCGTGCCGGAGCGCCACCGGCCCCGGAGGGTGGGCGGCCGTCTTGTGTGCAAACGGCCGCCAGACCGAGTTCAGCGACTTTGAACTGGATACAACTGCCAACCGGATGCAAATCCGGGCCGTCGCCGAAGGGCTGGCGCAGGTCCCGCCCGGAACCCGGGTGCACGTTCACACATCGTCGGACTTCGTCCACCGTGGGGCGACAAAATGGCTCGGTCGCTGGCAGCGCAAAGGCTGGCGGACCAAA